>NZ_JAPFQL010000099.1 GCF_028446585.1 Intrasporangium calvum | reverse complement strand
CACCCCGAGCACGTTCTGCGCCTGATCACCGCGACCCACCGAGGAACGTCATGGACACCTGGCTCGTCGTCGGACTGGGCAACCCCGGCCCCGCCTACGCCGGCAACCGGCACAACGTCGGCGCGATGGTCGTCGAGGAGCTGGTCGCCCGCCACCGCCTCGGGTCGTTCAAGACGCACAAGGCGCGGGCGAGGGTCGTCGAGGGCCGGTTCCGGGTGCCGGGGCCGAAGATCGTCCTCGCAGTGCCGCTGACCTACATGAACGTCTCCGGCGGTCCGGTGGCCGGGCTGATGAGCTACTTCGACGTGCCCGTCGAGCGGCTCATCGTGATCCACGACGAGCTCGACATCGACGCCGGGCTGGTCCGGCTCAAGCAGGGCGGCGGCGAGGGCGGCCACAACGGCCTGCGCTCGATCAGCCAGTCCGTCGGCTCCAGGGACTATCTGCGCGTGCGGGTCGGGATCGGTCGCCCACCGGGTCGGCAGGACCCCGCGGACTACGTCCTGCGCGACTTCGGCAAGCAGGAGAAGGCCGAGCTGCCCTTCCTCCTCGACGAGTCGGCCGACGCGGTCGAGGCGCTCGTCGAGGTGGGTCTCCTCGACGCGCAGCAGCGCTTCCACGCGCCGCGTCCCTGAAACACCGTGGCCGTATGCCGCTGAGCTCGCTCCCAGCGCCGGCTCCCTCGTGCGCCTCCCGCAGTTCCCGTCCCGGAGCGGCCCTAGACTGGAGGATCTGATGCCTCACGCACTCCTGCCCGCGTTCCGGGCGCTCCCCGATGTCCAGGCCGTCCTCGATCAGGTCGGTCGCGCACGCCTCGTCGACGTCTCCGCCTCGGACGGGACCCGGCCGTTCCTCGTCGCCTCCCTCGCCGGGCGGATGGCCAGCCTCGCACAGGACGGGGGCGCCGCGGGTGGCGCCGCTCCCGTTGTCGTGGTCACCGCGACGACCCGGGAGGCGGAGGACCTCGCGACGGCGCTCGGTGCCTTCCTCCCCGCGGACGGGATCGCGGTCTTTCCCAGCTGGGAGACGCTGCCGCACGAGCGCCTGTCCCCGCGCAGCGACACGGTCGGCCGTCGGCTGGCCGTGCTGCGCCGGGTCTCGCACCCCGACCCCACCGACGCGAGCTACGGCCCGCTGTCCGTGGTCGTCGCGCCGGTGCGTGCGCTCCTGCAGCCGGTCACGAAGGGGCTCGGCGAGCTCGTGCCGGTGCAGCTGCGTGCCGGTGACGAGCGACCCCTCGAGGACGTCGTCGACGCACTTGCGGCTGCTGCCTACACGAGGACCGATCTCGTCGAGCGCCGCGGGGAGTTCGCCGTCCGGGGCGGCATCCTCGACGTCTTCCCGCCGACCGAGGAGCACCCGGTCCGCGTGGAGTTCTGGGGCGACACCGTCGAGGAGGTCCGCTGGTTCAAGGTCGCCGACCAGCGCTCCCTCGAGATCGCCGATCACGGGCTCTGGGCCCCGCCGTGCCGCGAGGTGCTGCTGACCCCGCAGGTGCGGGCCCGGGCCAAGGCCCTGGCCGACCAGCTGCCGGGGGTGGCCGACATGCTCAGCAAGGTCGCCGAGGGCATCGCGGTGGAGGGCATGGAGTCCCTCGCCCCGGCGCTCGTCGACGGCATGGAGTCGGTGCTCGACGTCCTGCCCGCCGAGTCGCTCATCGTCGTGGCCGACCCCGAGCGGATCCGCCGTCGTGCGCACGACCTCGTCGCGACGAGCGCGGAGTTCCTCGAGGCGAGCTGGGCCAACGCCGCGGCCGGCAACGACGTCCCGGTCGACCTGCAGTCATTGCTCGGGTCTGCCTCCTACTGGACCCTGGCCGAGGTGCGGGGCCATGCCCTGGCGCACGGCCGTCCGTGGTGGACCGTGACCCCCTTCGCCGCGGACGAGGCCCTCGAGATCGAGGACGACGACGTCGACGCGCGCCTCAGCATCGGGACGACCGACTCGGAGGCCTTCCGGGGCGACACCGGTCGGGCCGTGGACCACCTGCGCGGACGGGTGGCCGACGGCTGGACCGTGGCGGTCGTCACTGAGGGACCGGGTCTGGCCAAGCGTGTCGAGGAGGTGCTCCGCGACGAGGAGGTGCCGGTCCGGCTCCTCGCCGACGGCGCCGTCGAAACCGGCGTCGTGTCCGTGTGCACGGCTCCGCTGGGTCGCGGCTTCGTCCACGAGGCGGGGCGCCTCGAGGTGCTCACCGAGACCGACCTGACCGGCCAGCCCGGCGGTGGGACGTCCACCAAGGACATGCGCCGGATGCCGTCCCGGCGCCGCAACCAGGTCGACCCGCTGCAGCTGCGGCCCGGCGACCACGTCGTCCACGAGCAGCACGGCGTCGGCCGGTTCGTCGAGATGATGCAGCGGACCGTGGCCGGGGCCACCCGCGAGTACCTCGTCATCGAGTACGCCGCCTCCAAGCGCGGCCAGCCGGGGGACCGCCTGTACGTCCCGACCGACCAGCTCGACCAGGTGACGAAGTACGTCGGCGGCGAGGAGCCGACGCTCAACAAGATGGGCGGCTCCGACTGGACCAAGACCAAGTCGCGGGCCAAGCGCTACGTCAAGCAGATCGCCGCCGACCTCATCCGGCTCTACAGCGCCCGGCAGGCGACGAAGGGGCACGCGTTCGGCCCCGACACCCCGTGGCAGCGCGAGCTCGAGGAGGCCTTCGCCTACGTCGAGACCCCCGACCAGCTCTCCAGCATCGACGAGGTCAAGGCCGACATGGAGAAGCAGGTCCCGATGGACCGGCTCATCTGCGGTGACGTCGGCTACGGCAAGACCGAGATCGCCGTGCGCGCCGCCTTCAAGGCGATCCAGGACGGCAAGCAGGTCGCCGTCCTCGTGCCGACGACGCTGCTCGTCAGCCAGCACCTGCAGACCTTCTCCGACCGCTACGCGCAGTTCCCGGTCACCGTCAAGGCGCTCTCCCGGTTCCAGACGGACAAGGAGGCCAAGGAGGTCCTGGACGGGCTCGCTGACGGCCGCATCGACCTCGTCATCGGGACGCACCGCCTGCTCGCGAAGGACATTCGCTTCAAGGACCTCGGCCTCGTCGTCGTCGACGAGGAGCAGCGCTTCGGCGTCGAGCACAAGGAGCTGCTCAAGACGATGCGCACCGCCGTGGACGTGCTGTCCATGTCGGCGACCCCGATCCCGCGGACGCTCGAGATGGCGGTGACCGGCATCCGGGAGATGTCCACGTTGGCCACCCCGCCGGAGGAGCGCCACCCGGTCCTCACCTTCGTCGGCGCCTACGACGAGAAGCAGATCACCGCCGCGATCCGCCGCGAGCTGCTCCGCGAGGGCCAGGTCTTCTTCATCCACAACAAGGTCAGCAGCATCGAGAAGGCGGCGGCCCGGTTGCGCGAGCTCGTGCCCGAGGCCCGGATCGCCACGGCCCACGGCAAGATGGGCGAGCACCGGCTGGAGCAGGTCGTCGAGGACTTCTGGCAGAAGCGGTTCGACGTGCTCGTCTGCACGACGATCGTCGAGACCGGCCTCGACATCTCCAACGCCAACACCCTGGTCGTCGAGCGGGCCGACATGCTCGGCCTCTCCCAGCTGCACCAGCTGCGCGGGCGGGTCGGCCGAGGCCGAGAGCGGGCCTACGCCTACTTCCTCTACCCGCCGGAGAAGCCGCTGACGGAGACCGCGCACGACCGGCTCCGGACCATCGCGAGCCACACCGACCTCGGGGCCGGCATGCAGGTGGCCATGAAGGACCTCGAGATCCGCGGTGCCGGCAACCTGCTCGGTGGCGAGCAGTCCGGTCACATCGCCGGGGTCGGCTTCGACCTCTACGTCCGGCTCATCGGCGAGGCGGTCGCCGACTTCCGCGGCGACGGCGAGGCCCCGCCGGCGGAGATCAAGATCGAGCTGCCCGTCGACGCGCACCTGCCGCACGACTACGTGCCGGGGGAGCGGCTCCGGCTCGAGGCCTACCGGAAGCTCGCGACGGTCGAGTCCTTCGACGCCGTCGACGAGATCGAGGCAGAGCTGCGCGACCGCTACGGCGCTCCACCCAAGCCCGTCGAGAACCTCCTCGAGGTGGCCCGGCTGCGCGTCGTCGCCCGCAAGGCGCGGATCGGCGACATCGGCGTGCAGGGCAAACACGTCCGGTTCGGCCCCGTCAAGGACCTGCGCGAGAGCCAGCACCTGCGCCTCATGCGGCTCTACCCGGGCACGATCGTCAAGGAGGCCCTCGGGACGATCCTCGTGCCGGCCCCGATGACGGCGCGGGTCGGCGGGAAACCCCTGCGTGACGTCGAGGTCCTGAGCTGGGCCCGGCAGCTGATCACCGCGGTGCTCCTCGACGACATCGCAGCCGCGGCAGGCGCCTCCGCGGCCGCCGCGACCGCCCCGTAAGATGACACCCGGATCCGCCCTAGGAGGAGTCAAGTGAAGCAATCGTCGGTCCGCGCCCGGTCATCCAAGCGCGTCGCAGCGGCCGCTCTCGTGGGGTTGACGTCCGTCACCCTGCTCGCCGGCTGTGGCTTCGAGGCCAGGCAGCAGGGCGCCGCCGTCGTCAACGGCGAGGTCATCCACGAGGACGAGGTGGCGGAGACCGCGCGCCAGCTTCGCGACGCGAAGTTCGACTTCCCGGAGAACATCGTCGTGACGGCCCTCGTCGCCGCGCCGCTCCTCGAGGACGCCATCAGCGAGTCCAAGAGCTGGGAGCCCGACGCGACCTACGCGAGCGCGATCGCGGCGATGCCGGGCGCCACCGAGACGACGAAGGAGTTCGTCGCGGCGGTGGCCCTGATCCAGTCGGGGCGGATGACCGAGCAGGACGTCCAGCGTTACCGGGACAACCTCGCGAAGGCCGACATCGACGTCAACCCCCGCTACGGCGACCTGCTCCGCTCCGAGGAGGGCCCGGTCTTCTTCACGATCGGCCAGAAGCAGCCGAACTGGATCGTCGCACCGAGCGAATGACCGGTTCGCCGAGCGAGTACGACCCCGACGACCGCCGCGTCGTCCTGCTCGTCTCGACGCCCCGTGTCGCCCCGGGCGTCCTGACCCGCGACGCCTGGGCGGCGCTCGCCGCCGCACGCGAGGTGTGGGCTGCTCCCGACGAGCCGCAGGCCGAGGCCATCGCCGAGACCGGGGTCGACGTGGCCCTGCACGACCGGACCGACGTGCCCTCGCTCGCGCGCGAGATCGTTGCCGCCGCCGACGACGGCACCGTCCTCTGGGTCGGGTCGGCCGACGGGGACCCCGGCCTCAACGAGGCCATCGCCACCGAGGTCAGCCGGTTGCCCGAGCCGCCCGACGTCGAGGTGCTCGTCGGGGCCTACGACCTCCCCGGCTCCCGCCTGCTCGACGTCGTCGCCGTGATGGACCGGCTCCGGTCACCCGGCGGGTGCCCGTGGGACGCCGAGCAGACCCACCAGAGCCTCGTGCCCTACCTGCTCGAAGAGGCGCACGAGGCGGTCGAGGCGCTCGAGAGCGGCGACACCGACCACATGCGGGAGGAGCTCGGCGACCTGCTCCTCCAGATCGCCTTCCAGTCCCGGGTCGCCGAGGAGCACCCGAGCGCTCCTTTCGACATCGACGACGTCGCCGGGGGCCTGGTCGAGAAGCTGGTCCGCCGGCACCCGCACGTCTTCGCCGACGTCGACGCCGATACCCCCGAGGCGGTCGAGGCCAACTGGGAGACCATCAAGGCGGCAGAGAAGGAGCACCGGCTCCACCCGGTCGAGGGCGTCCCGGTGAGCCTGCCCGCGCTGGCCCGCGCCGAGAAGTACGTCAGCCGGCTCGAGAAGGCCGGCCGGTCGGACCTGCTCGACGAGGCCGAGGCCGCCGACGACCTGGGCGCCCAGCTGCTCGCGATGGTCCGCCTGGCCAAGGCATCCGGCGTCGACGCCGAGGGAGCCCTGCGCGAGACCCTGCGCCAGCTCGCGGCGGCGAGCGAGGATCGACCAGCCGCGGAGTGAGCCGCGATCGGGGCAGCGAGCCCAGCGGCATACAACGCGCTCGGGGTTGGCTGGCGACCGGTACGGGTCAGTAGGCGCCGCGTGAGCCGAGGACGGCGCGGAGGGTCTTGATGACGATCGACAGGTCCTGCACGAGCGACCAGTTGTCGACGTAGTAGAGGTCGAGACGCACCGTGTCCGCCCACGACAGGTCGCTCCGGCCGGACACCTGCCAGAGGCCGGTCATGCCGGGGCGGACATGAAGGCGGCGCTGGACGTCGGGGGAGTAGCGCCGGACCTCGGCGGGCAGGGCGGGGCGCGGGCCGACGAGGCTCATGTCGCCCGCGAGGACGTTCCACAGCTGCGGCAGCTCGTCGATGGAGTAACGGCGGATGAAGCGTCCCACCGGGGTGATCCGCGGATCCCGCTGTGCCTTGAAGAGGACGTGCTCGGGGTCGTCACTGAGCTGCGTGAGCCCCGGCAGCTGCGCCTCGGCGTCAACCACCATGCTGCGCAGCTTGAGACACTCGAAGAGGTTGCCGTCGCGCCCCACCCGGGTCTGCCGGAAGAGGACCGGTCCACGGTCGTGGAGCTTGATGGCGATGGCGACCCCGGCCACGAGCGGGAGCGTCAGGACGAGGCTGGCCGACGCCCCGACGAGGTCGAAGAGGCGCTTCAGGCCCCGGCTGGCGCCGAGGCTCTGTGGCTGCTCGACGTGGACGAGCGGCAGGCCCCCCACCGGCCGCATCATGATGCGGCCGGAGGAGATGTCACTCAGGCTCGGCACGACGGCCATCTGCACGTGGTGGCCCTCGAGGTCCCAGGCGATGCGCCGGAAGTCGGTCGACGACGCGAACGCCCCCTCGGTGAACACGACGAGATCCGCCTCGTGGTCGCGAGTCGCCAGCGCGGTGTCGGTGCTCAGCCCCACGACCGGGACGCCCCGCGGCGTCGTCGTCAGCTGCTGGGAGGGCGGCAGGAGGGCCCCGACGATCCGATAGCCCAACCAGGACTCCCGGTCGAGGACCGCGGCGACCTCGTCGACGTGACCTGCCGACCCCGCGATGAGGACCTTGGTCAGCAGGTGCCCGTGCAGGTGCAGGCGGTGCACGACGCGGCGGGCCGACCACCGCCACAGCAGGAGCAACGGGACGCCGATGACGAACAGGAGCACGAAGAAGCCGCGCGAGAGGTTGAACTTCGCCAGGTAGCTCATGATCCCGATGAGGCCCGCAGTCATGCCTGCCGCCCCGAGCACCCGGCCGTACTCCGCGGTGCCCACGCCGAGGTCCGTGCTGCGGTAGGTGCCGATCACCAGGTTGACGAGCATCCAGCCGAGGACGATCCACAGGCCCACGGCCTGCGCGACCTCCGGGATGTCCTCCGTCGCGCGGAAGATCGTCAACCGGTCCCGGCCCACCGCCGCGAGCACCGCGGCCAGCACGATGAACGCCAGGTCGCCGAGGCCCAGGCCGAGCTGGAGGGCCCGCACGCTTCGGGTGCGGTTGGTGTAGGGCTGGGCCACCGGGCGAGACGCGACGTCCGGCATCACGCCGGCTTCGTGCACGGACTGGACCATGTCTGGATGAACACCCAACCCCGGCGCGGCGGCGCCGACCCTGTGTAGAGAACGCTCTTCCCCCCGAGCGAACCCTTGAGAGTATGCCCCGAGACGGGGGACAGCGGCAAAGAAACGTCCAGAAAAGGTTGGTCACAGTCTCGACGAGTGGTCTGCCCGCATGCCGGGTCGGTCGTCGAGAGGAGCCCGGCGACGGACTACGCTCGGGACGTCACAACCCTCACAACGCCGTGAGCATCGACAGCCCGACCGGTTCGACCGACCACAGGAGCAAGAGTGGCCACCATTGAGGAGATTGGCGCCCGCGAGATCCTTGACTCGCGCGGAAACCCCACCGTCGAGGTCGAGATTCGTCTCGACGACGGGACGTTCGCCCGGGCGGCCGTGCCGTCGGGCGCGTCGACCGGGGCGTTCGAGGCGGCGGAGCGTCGCGACGGCGACAAGGGCCGCTACCTCGGCAAGGGGGTCGAGCAGGCCGTCGACGCCGTGATCGAGCAGATCAACCCGCGACTGGTCGGCTACGACGCGAGCGAGCAGCGGCTCATCGACGCCGAGATGATGACGCTCGACGGCTCCTCCAACAAGGAGAACCTCGGCGCCAACGCCATCCTCGGCGTCTCCCTCGCCGTCGCGCACGCCGCGGCCGAGTCGGCCGGACTGCCGCTCTTCCGTTACGTCGGTGGGCCCAACGCCCACGTCCTGCCCGTGCCGATGATGAACATCCTCAACGGCGGCTCGCACGCCGACACCAACGTCGACATCCAGGAGTTCATGATCGCCCCCATCGGGGCGCCGACCTTCCGCGAGGCCCTGCGGTGGGGCACCGAGGTCTACCACTCCCTCAAGAAGGTCCTGCACGACCGGGGCCTGTCCACCGGCCTCGGTGACGAGGGCGGCTTCGCGCCCAACCTCGAGTCCAACCGCGCCGCCCTGGACATCATCGTCGAGGCGATCACCGCTGCCGGCTACGTGCCCGGCAAGGACATCGCCCTCGCGCTCGACGTCGCCGCGTCCGAGTTCCACCAGGACGGCTCCTACTCCTTCGAGGGCGCCGCCAAGTCGGCCGACGAGATGATCGACTACTACGCCGAGCTCGTCGACTCCTACCCGCTCGTGTCCATCGAGGACCCGCTCAACGAGGAGGACTGGGACGGCTGGAAGGCCATCACCGAGCGCCTCGGGAGCAAGGTGCAGCTCGTCGGTGACGACCTCTTCGTCACCAACCCGGAGCGGCTCGGCCGCGGGATCCAGACCGGGACCGCCAACGCCCTTCTCGTCAAGGTCAACCAGATCGGCACGCTCACCGAGACCCTCGACGCGGTGACGCTCGCCCAGACCAACGGCTACCGGTGCATGATGAGCCACCGTTCCGGCGAGACCGAGGACGTCACCATCGCCGATCTCGCGGTCGCGACGAACTGCGGCCAGATCAAGACCGGCGCCCCCGCCCGGTCCGAGCGCGTCGCCAAGTACAACCAGCTGCTCCGCATCGAGGAGGAGCTGGACGACGCCGCCGTCTACGCGGGTGTCGGCGCGTTCCCGCGCTTCGACGCCTCGCGTTACGAGGGCTGAGGCCCCGCTCGGCCGGTCACTGGGAGGACTGATGCCAGACCGCACCCCGTCCCGCTCGGGCGGCAACGACCGATCCCGGTCCAGCCGTGGCCCGGCGGGCGGGGCGCGGTCCGGCGCGCCGCGAAGTGGAGCCCCGCGTAGCGGCGCGCCGCGCAACAGCGGCCCCCGCACCGGCCCCACCCGCACGGGTCCGGCCCGAGGGGCGCCCGCCTCGGCTCGGCCGGGGCCGGGCAAGGAGCGGCCGGCGCTCGCCGCCCGGGCGCGCAGCCGCCCACCCGAGCCGCCTTCCCAGTCGACGACCTGGATCCGAGGCGCGATCCTCCTGGGCATCGTGGTGATGCTCGCGGTGACCCTCGTGCCGACGTTGCGCTCGGTGATCCAGCAGCGCAACGACACGTTCGCACTCCAGGAGCGGGTGGCCCAGCAGACGCTGACGGTCGAGGAGCTCCAGAAGGAGGCGGCGCTCTGGAAGGACCCGAAGTACATCGAGGAGCAGGCCCGCAAGCGGTTGCGGTTCGTCCGGGTGGGTGACCGCGCCTACTCCGTCACCGGCCTCACTGCAGATCAATCAGAGGAGCAGAGCGTGCAGGACCCGATCGTCGCCGCACCCATGGCGAACGAGTCGTCGCCGTGGTATGGCAAGCTCTGGCAGTCCGTCCAGATCGCCGACCGCCCGACGGCTGGGTTGTCCCGATGACGGCTCCTGAGTCACTCGAGGCGGATCTGCGCGCCGTCGAGCGGCAGCTCGGGCGTCCGGCCCGGGGCGTTGCCGAGGTGGCCCACCGGTGCCCGTGCGGCGAGCCCGACGTGCTCCGGACCGAGCCCCGGCTTCCCGACGGGACGCCGTTCCCCACGACGTACTACGCGACCTGCCCCCGGCTGACCGGCGCCATCAGCACCCTCGAGACGGAGGGCGTCATGAAGGAGATGTCGAGCCGGCTGGCCGAGGATCCCGAGCTGCGCGCCGCCTACGAGCAGGCTCACGAGCACTACCTGGCCCGGCGGGGCGAGCTCGGCGAGGTGCCCGAGATCTCCGGTGTCTCGGCCGGGGGCATGCCGACGAGGGTCAAGTGCCTGCATGTGCTCGTCGCCCACTCGCTCGCGGCCGGCCCCGGCGTCAACCCGCTCGGCGACGAGGCGCTCGAGATGCTCAGCGACTGGTGGGTTCCCACCTCGTGCGCGGCGCTCCACGCCGCAGAGGACGCAGCAGAGGACGCCGCAGAGGACGCCGCGGAGGACGCAGCGGACGCCGCCGGGCGGACGGCCCCGTGACGGTGCGCGTCGGGGCGATCGACTGCGGCACCAACTCCATTCGTCTGCTCGTCGCCGACGTCGACCCCGTGGCGGGGGAGCTGCGTGACGTCACGAGACGGATGGAGGTCGTCCGCCTCGGTCTCGGCGTCGACCGCACCGGAGTCATCGCCCCGGAGTCGATGGACCGCACCCTCCGGATGGCCCGGACCTACGCGGCCCAGTGCCGAGAGCTCGGCGCCGAGCAGGTGCGGTTCGTGGCGACGTCGGCCTCCCGCGACGCCCGCAACGCCGCCGACTTCATCGAGGGCGTGCGCGCTGCCTTCCACGACCACTGGGGCGCCGACGTCCTGCCCGAGGTGGTCACGGGCCACGAGGAGGCGAGCCTGTCCTTCCGCGGTGCCACCGGAGGGCTCGCCGCCCACGGCGTGCCGGGCCCCTGTCTGGTCGTCGACCTGGGCGGCGGCTCCACCGAGTTCGTCCGGGGGACGGCCGACGTCGATGCCGCCAGGTCGGTCGACATCGGGTGTGTCCGCATGACCGAGCGTCACCTGCACTCCGACCCGCCGACCCAAGCCGAGATCGAGGCGGCCACGGCCGACATCGACCAGGCCATCGACGAGGCCGCGCGGACCGTGTCGCTGACGGGAGTCGGCGCTCTGGTCGGACTCGCCGGCAGCGTCACGACGGTGACGGCCCACGCGCTGCAGCTGCCGACCTATGACCCGGCCCGCATCCACCTGTCCCGGCTGCCCGTCGACCAGGTCCTGGAGGCCTGCAGCGACCTGCTCCGGCGCACACACGCCGAGCGGGCGGCCCTGCCGTTCATGCACGAGGGTCGGGTCGACGTCATCGGCGCCGGTGCCCTCGTCTGGCGGCGGATCGTGGAGCGAGTCGCCGCGGAGTCCGGCATCACCGAGGTGGTCACGTCCGAGCACGACATCCTGGACGGCATCGCCCTGTCCGTCGCGACGGCGCACGACCCGAGCCGCCCGGCCGACTGAGTACCCCCGCAGGGACTCGAACCCTGACTCGGGCGATTTTAAGTCGCCTGCCTCTGCCAATTGGGCTACGGGGGCGGAGCCCTCAGTATGCCGTGCACGTGGCGGGGGCGCCGCACCGGTCACGGTTGCGTCTCGGCGGCGATCTTTCCGGCAGAACGGACGCTTCGGGAACTCAGGGGGCCACCCCGAACGCTTAGGGTGGTAACAGTCGCCACGCTCACCGAACTGGCGTGGCCCCAGGTGCTGGGGAGGCACGAGACACATGGCAGGTGGAAACCCGGTCTTCGACCGGATCGACAAGCAGCTCCAGCAGGAGCGTTACGCGGGCTTCGGCGCGCCGCGCCGAGAGCAGGGCCCGATGGGCGGGACCCAGGCGGCCACGACCGGCTACGCCGCGCAGGACGCCATGACGGCGGAGCAGCTCAACGACCTCTACGCGCGCCAGGCCGCCGGCCCGGTCGACACGGGACGCGTCACGCTCGACGACGTGATCGTCAAGAGCCTCGTGCTCTTCGCGGTGACGCTCGCCTCGGCTGGGATCTCCTGGTTCATGGTCGACGGCGACCCGGGCCTCATCTCGCCGCTGTGGCTCGGTGGCATGTTCGGCACGCTCATCCTCGGCTTCGCGATGATGTTCATGAAGAACATCCCGACGCCGCTCTACTTCGTCTATGCGGTCGTCCAGGGTCTCTTCCTCGGCGCGTTCAGCTACTTCCTCGACGCGCGCTACGGCGGTGGGCTCATCCTCACCGCGGTCGTCGCGACCTTGAGCGTCTTCGTGGCGATGTACGCCGGCTACGCGACCGGCCTGATCAAGGTCACCGACAAGTCGCGCCGCATGTTCGTCTTCATGATCGCCGGCTACGCGCTCTTCTCGATCATCCAGGTCGTCCTGCTCATGACGGGCGTCATCGACGGGTGGGGCTTCGGTGGCAGCGGCCCGCTCGGCATCGGCCTCAGCCTCCTCGGTGTGGGCCTCGCGTCCTACTCGCTCGCCGTCGACTTCGACTCGATCGACAACGCCGTCCGCGTCGGTGCGCCGCAGAAGTACTCGTGGCTGCTCGCGCACGGCCTCATCGTGTCCGTCGTGTGGCTCTACATCGAGATCGCCCGCCTCCTCGCGCGCCTGCGCGACGCGTGACGATCACTCCCTGATCGACCGTGGGGTCACCTGTTCCGCAGGAGGTCTCCGACGAGCTACGGCGCGTGGTCGAGCGGTGGCGTCAGCTG
>NZ_JAPFQL010000098.1 GCF_028446585.1 Intrasporangium calvum | reverse complement strand
GACGACCCGGGCTCGCCGTTTGATCTCCCGGTTGAGGCGTTCGATGGGGTTGTTGGACCAGATCTTGGTCCAGTGCGCCCGCGGGAACGCGGTGAACGCGAGGACCTCGGTCTTCGCGTCGTCCATCAACGGCCCGATCCTGGGGAACCGGACCGTGAGCTCGTCACGCACGTGGTCCCAGCCGGTCGCGACGGCGTCGGCGTCGGGCTGGGCGAAGATGGTGCGGAACACCGCGGCGACCATGTCCTTGTGGGACTTGGGCACCAGCGCGAGCAGGTTGCGGGCGAAGTGCACCCGGCAGCGCTGATGGGAGGCGCCGGCGAAGCAGCGGGTGATGGCCTTGACCAGGCCGGCGTGCTGGTCGGAGATCACCAGCTGCACCCCGGACAGTCCCCGGTCGCGCAGCGAGGTGAGGAACGCGCGCCAGAACGTCTCGTCCTCGCTGTCGCCGACGTCCAGCCCGAGGATCTCCCGGCCGCCGTCCTCGGTGACGCCGGTGGCGACCACGACCGCCTGGGAGACGACCTGCCCGCGGGAGGCCTCCCGCACGTGCAGGTAGGTCGCGTCGAGGAACACGTACGGGAACCGGGTGTGCCCCAGGGTGCGGGTCCGGAACGCGGTGACGGCCTCGTCCAACCCGGCGCAGATCCTCGATACCTCGCTCTTGGAGATCCCGACATCCGAGCCCATCGCCGCGACGAGCTCGTCGACCGCGCGGGTGGACACGCCGTGCACGTACGCCTCCATCACGACCGCGTACAGGGCCTGGTCGATCCGCCGGCGCGGGTTCAGGATGCTCGGGAAGAGCTGCCCTTGCGCAGCTTCGGGATCCGCAGGCTCACGTCCCCAGCCGTCGTGGTCAACACCCGCGGCCGGCTGCCATTCCGCTCGGTCTTGCGCTCCTCGGACCTCTCGTACCGGCCCGCGCCGATCACGCTGGCCGCCTCGAGCTCGATCAGCTCCTGCAGCGCCAGCTTGACCGCGTCCTGGATCAGGTTCACCCCCTCCCCGGTGCGGAACGCCTCGAGCAGCTCGGACAGGGCAGACTGGGACAAGGCCATCGGTGTGGACCCTCTCTGGTGAGTACTTGGCGGTACACACCGAAGATCCCGCCGATGGCCCCTCACGTCCTCACGACATGCCGGGCCTCAAACCCCACCACTCCACCGGACTCACACGCGACCACCCCCTGACCCGCGCGGCAGGCTGGTTCGATGGGCCTGGGCTCGCTGCGTAGCCTCACCCTCGATAGCAAACGTTAGACGGCCCACCATCAAGTCGCGGACGTTCTGAGCACGCACGTCAAGCGCGCGGGCAGACCTTGCCGAGCCCTCCCGATGCCAGCGCATGTCGCTCATGAACTGGCGAGAACGCGCCGATGTCACGATGCGTCTATCCGCCGCATGAGGGCGCAAGTGGGAAGCAACCAAGTCCGATCGCGTCCTCACAGAGCCACAGCGAGCCAGGATCCCCTACGTCCTCGGCGAGGCGATCGATCTCCGCGGTGTCTCACGACTAGATAGACCCATAACCACGTGATCATCGCGTGACGCAGCAGCGGCCCTTGCCCTCGGCAGCCCGGCTGGGCGCCAAGCGAAGAGGCAGGGCCCACTGCGATGCTCGGGAGCTCTCCCGCTGCCCCGGATGCAGATTACCTCTCCGCCACCGCGTGCCTTCTGACGACAAGCCACCGGGAAGAGGTAGATCATTTGAAGCATGCGATATGTGCTGTTGACTTGGAACCCCGGTCCGGATAACGACGATCAGTACACGCCCGAGGAGTGGCTCGAAGACATGGTGCTCCCACTCCAGGCCGGGGAGCCGCCAGAGGGCGATCGCTGGAGTATCGGGACGAACTGGAAGAAGATCCAGGAAGGCGACCCAGTTTGCATGCTGCGCCAAGGCATCTATGGTCGGGGCATAGTCGCAACAGGAGTGATCACAAGCGCGCCCTTTACAGCGCCTCATTGGAATGAGACGAAGTCCGGGGACGCGCACTATGTCAACGTCTCCTGGGGCCGCGCGATGGACCTCAACCACATGATCACACTCAAGGAGTTAGAACGGCAGGTTCCGAGGTTCCCTTGGAATCAGGTCTACAGCTCTGGGCGGATCATCGAAGGTGAACCCGCGGAGGAACTGGCTGTCCTGTTGGGACAACGGCCACCCAAGGCCAAGGGAAAGGCGAAGGGACAGCAGCACGGCAACGCTGAACACAACCGTCTCGTTGAACTCGAGGCCATGGCGCTTGTCAGGACGGGCTACGAAGATGAAGACTGGGTCGTCACCGACGTCTCCACGGACAACTTGGGTTGGGACTTGGAAGCCCGCCGCGGCAAGTTGGTCAGATACATCGAAGTGAAAGGTGCGACGGGCGCAAGCCCCGAATTCTTTCTCACTCCGAACGAATACCGGGCTGCTGAGGACGAGGAAAGCTGGGTCGCAGTCGTCATTACGGACATCTTTGGTGACGAGCCCTCATGGTTCGAGTTGGAGCGTGGAGACGTGGTGGCGGCAGCCGTGCCGACTCAGTACCGGGTCATGTGGGATGCATGAGCGTGGTTCCGCGTCGGTCAACCGACCTTCACCTTTCTACTCCGGCTGCTGCTGCGACGTGTGACCTACCGGTGGGCCCAACGTACCTGTGGCCCGAAGTGCGCGTCTTAACGCCGCAAGTCGGCCGCCCTCAGGGCACGCGTGAGGGCTGCTGCAGGAGCGGCATCAGAACATCAACGAGGTCTTGCGTCTTCTCTCGGACGTACCAGCCCATGAGGTCTCGCGCGGCGTTCGGGAACAGCAGGAAGCCAAATATGAGCGCCCAACCCAGCGCTCTCTTCCAGTGGCGCGAAAGCAGTTCCGGCGCCCCTTCAACAATGTCGATCCACCCCATGTCAAGAACATGCCACGGACCGGTGACAACGGTTCTTTGCTTCTCAGTTGCCTCGACGTGGCGATCCTGTACGCGCTACCCGCCGCCACGTCACGCCGCGGGCTGACCGCACCCCAGCGCGCCCGCATGCCCGACCGCCGATATAGGCGGTCCGCGGCGCCAACCGCAGACGGTCGGTCTATGGTGGCGTCGTGGCTGGCCCTGGATCCGACACCTTAGTCATCGGCGTTGCCTCGAGCGCCCTGTTCGACCTTGCGGAGTCGCACGCGGTTTTCGAGGAGCGCGGCGAGGACGCGTATCGCGAGTTTCAGGAGGAGAACTATGAGGTCCAACTCCAGCCCGGGATCGCGTTCCCCTTCATCAAGAGGCTTCTGAGCCTCAACGATCTCCGGCCCGAGCTGGCCCTCGTCGAGGTGGTCGTGTTGTCGCGCAACGACCCCGAGACCGGTGCGCGAGTGATGAGGTCCATCGAGACGCACGGACTCCCCATGACTCGCGCTGTGTTCATGCAGGGCAGATCCCCTTTCAAGTTCATGCCGGCGTTCGGAATGAAGTTGTTCCTGTCGGGGAACCCTCAGGACGTCGCGGAGGCGACCAGCCGAGGGTATCCAGCTGGTCAGGTGGTCGGAGTGCCTGCCGAATTGGCCGCGGATACCTCTGACGACGTCGATCTCAGAATCGCCTTCGACTTTGATGCGGTCCTGGCAGACGACTCCGCAGAGCAGGTATTTGATGCCGCGGGGTTAGAGGGGTTCCGCAGTCATGAGGTTGAGAACGCGGCTATCCCGCTGCCACCAGGTCCGATGAAGGACCTCTTGGGCGCCGTAAACAAGATCCAAGACCTCGAGGACGCGAAGTCGGCCGAGGATGGAGGCTACAAGCGCCGATTGTTTGTCTCCATCGTGACCGCTCGGAACGCCCCTGCTCACACTCGAGCAATCAGGACCCTCAAGTCGTGGGGGCTCCGCGTCAACGACGCCTTCTTCCTCGGGGGTTGGGAGAAGGCAGCGGTGTTGCGGATCCTCAAACCTCATATCTTCTTCGACGACCAAATGGCTCATCTGGCGGGAACGCAGACCCTCGTCCCCAGCGTTCACGTGCCCTTCGGTGTAAAGAACAGACCGAGCGCAGCGCGCGAGGCCTCTGACCGTCGGGACCTCGATAGCGGTCCTTGATGCCGTTACGCGTTCCTCGTCAGCACCACAGCCCGCGTCGGAAGCATGCAATGGCTGCGTCACATCGCCGCGAGTCGCGTCACAAAGGTGCCGATCCGAGCCGTGGCTCGTCGGGTCTATGTCCGCCTGTCCGAGCCCGTCGAGCGTTCGACATGCACTTAGCTCGCTCGTCGGAGATGATGGAACGAACTGAACGTCCTGTTGAACTACGACGCGACGCTCATTGTGCACGGTGTTGCGGTCTTGTGCTCCGAGAACGCGCTCATGGTGCTCACCTCTGGCGTCGCGCCGCCTGGGCATCAAAGGCGCATGGAAGAGTCTCCGAACGATAGGTGGAGATTCATGAACCGGAAAGTCGTGTGGGTCGTCCTGGCGTCACTCGGGTGGCTCGGCCTTGTTCTCGTCGGGGTGTGGATGAAGGCACAGCCAGCCTCGCTTTGGCGTGTGCTCGAAGCACCCGTAACGGTGGTTGCCGGGGGGTTCGCCGCCGTCGTGGTGGCAGCGTTGTTGTTTGACCCGATCAAGCTGTGGGTCGCAAGAGCGGCCGCCGACGAAGTGGAACGTCGCGAGGATCAGCGGTGGCTGCGAGACAAGTATCCGCATGCCCGAGCCACTCAGGACGCCCTGCGCCACGAGGCTGCTATCGGAGCGGCTCTGCTCTACGAGGCCGTGGCGTCCACCGGGGCCCTAACTGCCGTGATCCCCTCTGAGACGCTGCGCTGGGACGTACGACGTCTGCCACCCACCCACCCTGCCCTTGGCGCCGACAGTGGCCCCGAGGAGCTGGCTGCAATGTTCCAAGCGCTGGCGCAGTCGCTGAAGGACGATGAGCGAAGCCGGTGGACTGGCCCGATGGCCTTGGCCAACATCCAACTCGAGATGGTCTTGACCGTGCTACGGGTGCATCAGGAAGAGGAGCAGATCGCGCATGTAGTTCGGATCATGGGGGCGGATTACTCGAGGAACGCAGATGATCGTGTGTGGCTTGTGCCGGAGCGCCATGAATCGGTACCGGACGAGGTGCGGGAGCGCCTCACCGACACCGCGGTCGAGGCATTGGCCTCATTCCCCGACGCTTCGGTGGCGGACCGGCTTGCCATAGTTGCCAGCCGTCTACTGAATATGGGCAATGCGGTAGCCGGCGCCCGGGACTTCGATCCCGCCTCTCTCACGAGGGCGCTGCTAGTGCTCACGGTTCAATCTGAGCGACTGCGATACGTGGTGTCGTCCCCGACTGCGCATTCGGTCGTCATGGGAGATGGAACTGTGCGGGAGGCGACCACCGGCGATCCGTGGCCCAACGCGTTGGATCGAATGCGCACCGTGGTCCGTCTGTGGCGGGCCATGATGGATGTCCGGAGCCAACTGCTTCAAGCCACAGCGCAGACCCTAGAGGCGGCCAGCAGACTCGGTGCCGACACGCGCAACGCCTGGCTTGACGACCCGACGCAAAGGGACGACATCCTCGGCAGCGACGGCTCCTGGGATTTGTGGCGCCTCCGCAACCACATGAAGTTCGAGTCCGACTGAGGGCCGTACTTTCCGGCGCATCGCCCGTTGGTCACTACCCAATGCAACCAAAACGGACGGCCAGTCACGGGGGCCCTCCCAGGTGCCGTCAGTAGGCATGGTCAATTCCGGGCATACCCGATGAGCGCAGCCGCGTCTCTTCGCCGCGACAGGTTCAAGTCAGGTGCACGGTTGCGCGACATCCATCCCTCGGACAAACGCAAACGTAAGAGGTCTCCACATCTCCGGCTCGTGATACCCAGCCGGCGTCCTGTCTACGCCGCCTGGCTGCAGCTCGCCGTCGACGTTGGGGCGACTGCTCTTGCTGTCCGCCCATGGAGGCCCCGCTGTGTCCCTTGTGCACGAGATGAGGCTGGGCCCGACGCCGTACAGAGTCAAGCAACGCACGCGCGCGGCGTGTCCATCAACACTTCATGTGTGTCATTCCGCCGCCTGCTGGGCGCCCTCCCTTTATCGGATCTGCCGACGGGCGCGCGGTGTCTGACACCGAGCGTCGATGCCTGTTGATCGTCGTAGGTCCGACGCCTAGGTTCAGGGCGTGGAGATCAGGATTCGTCCGGCGCGGCTGGATGAGCTCGAAGAGCTGGCACGGGTCGAGCATGAGGCAGACCGCCGGTTCGGCGTGGTCGGTATCGACGTTATTGTCGATGCGCCCCATCCGACCGCTACCGACTATATGCAGGCTCAGAAGGGTGGCCGCGTCCTGGTCGCGGAGCTTCCTTCGGGAGCGCTGGCAGGGTTCGTCAGGATCGAGATCGTCGACGAGACGGCTCACCTGGAGCAGGTCAGTGTCCTGCCCGACCATGCCGGACATGGAGTTGGACGAGCCCTCGTGGCCGCCGCCGAGGACTTGGCCTTTCGACACGGGCACGCCCGCATGACGTTAACGACCTTCAGCGACGTTCCTTGGAACGGCCCGTACTACCAGCGTCTGGGTTGGGAAGTTCTCGCTGAGGACGATCTTGGGCCACAACTGCGAGTCATCCGCGACCACGAGCGGGCCAGCGTGCTCGAAGTGCAGCCTCGCCAGGCCATGACCAAAGTGTTGAGTCCCAGCGGCGCCTTAACCCTCTGAGGCGGGGCGTCAACGCACTGTCACAAGCGTGGGGCGAACCCCTCTGAGTGGCGCCGTGGATCCGGTCCTACCCGTCCAAGCTCCTGAGAGCGTTCAGCAGCGCAGCGCGCATGAACGGATGCGCAGGCAAGGGCATCCGGACCAGACCAAACCAGCCAATGTCTACATGCTCGTCGGGAGCATGATTCGCGGGAACGCCGTCCCACTCGCGAACCATCCAGGCGCTCAAGGCCGCGGGCTCCTCGGTCGAGCCCGCAGTCAGCCGGTACAGGTGGGACACCGAGTCCGCCGCGATCTGCACGCCGAGCTCCTCCCGAAGCTCCCGCTCGAGGGCGCCGAGTTCCGACTCGCCCGGCTCAACGTACCCACCGGGCAAGTCCCAAACATTCGGATGCGCCCGCTTGCTCGGACTGCGATGCACGAGCAGCACCTGACGATCGCGCACCAGCGCACCGAGCACTACCTCGACGATCTCACCCACAGCGACATTGCAGCACCAGCCGCCGACAGTCGACGCCCTGTTCTGCGGCGAGTCGCGCACCTCGGACCTACGTCACTTCGCCACCTGCAGGGCGCCGTGACTGGGACTCCACCGGGGAGTGGGCCAAACGGCGTCGCGGAGCAGCTCACCGGCGTGAGGGCAGCCGATGCGACGAGGCCCTGAGGACGTGAACGTCGACCTGATGGTGACCCGTGCCGGCCATATCCGGAGTGACCCGGACCGAGGAGGAGATCATGGCCGACAAGAAGGCAACGTCGAGGCATCTCAGCGTCAAGGACGTCTGCGAGGAGCTCGGCGTGGCTCGCTCGACGTTCTACGACTGGCGTGCTGCGCGCAAGGCGCCGCCCTGCATCAAGTTGCCCAATGGCGACCTGCGGATCCGGCGCGCCGATTTCGAGACCTGGCTGCAGTCTCTCGAGCAGCGAGTCTGACGATGCCCCCGCGGACCACTCGCGACGTGCAGGTCTGGGGTGTCCGTCGCTACAAGGGCAAGCGGAAGACGACGTACACCGTCAGATGGAGGGTCGAAGGTCGCATCCTTCAGAAGACCTTCGACACCATCAAGTTGGCCGAGTCCTTCCGCGCGCGCCTCTTGGTGGGCCTACGCCAGGCCGAGCCCTTCGACGCGCAGACGGGCCAACCCATGAGCGTCCTCGAGAAGCTGCCGGAGCTCTCGTGGGTGGATCACGCGATGGCCTTCGTCGACGTGAAATGGCCGCATGCATCACCGCGCCACCGCAAGGGCATCGCAGAGGGCCTGACCACGGCCACCGTTGCCGCGTTGCCCGCCGCGGACCGTGACCCAACAGCCATCCGCCGCGCTCTGGAGAACTGGGTCTTCAACTCCGCCGCTCGTTCCGGGTCCAAGGAAACTGAGCCGCCAGAGGAGCACGCAGCCGTGATTCGGTGGGTTCGACGGCACTCGCCGTCCCTCGTCGAGATGGCAGAACCTGCCCGGCTGAGGCGGGTACTCGACGCTTTGGCACTCAAGCTGGACGGTAAGCCAGCCTCCTCCAGCACCGTCGCCCGAAAGCGATCCGCCCTGTACAGCGCCTTCCAGTACGCCGTGGAGGTCGATGCACTGCCGACGAACCCCATGGACCGGATTGCTTGGAAGCCTCCAAAGCACACAGACGAGGTCGACCGACGTGTCGTCGTTAATCCGCACCAGGCCAAGAAGCTGCTGGACGAGGTCGCGGCCATCTACCCCTCCTTGGAGGCCTTCTTCGCCTGCATCTATTACGCAGGGCTGCGGCCCTCCGAGGTCCGTCACCTCAAGGTCGGGGACCTCGACCTCCCGACGAGCCCCGACGCCTGGGGCACACTCCACCTGATCGGCTCGACGCAGACCGCAGGAGCCGCGTGGACCGACACCGGGCGGGCGACCGAGGACCGGAGCCTCAAGCACCGGGCCAACAGAGCGACCCGACAAGTCCCTGCACCACCAGCGCTCGTGGCGGTGCTGCATCGACACATCGAAAGGTTCCCCCCGGGTCTTGAGGGTCGCCTCTTCGTCACTCGAGCCGGCCGAGCGGGTATCCCCGTCGCGCCGGCCTTCGCCAGCCCACAGGCGATGGGCATCGTCTACCGGATCTGGGACAAGGCCCGCCAGCGGGCGCTCACCGACGCCGAGTACCGCTCGCCGCTGGCGAAGCGGCCCTACGACCTGCGCCACGCTGCCGTCTCGCTGTGGCTCAACGCCGGCGTTCCCGCGACCCAGGTCGCCGAGTGGGCGGGCCACAGCGTCAACGTGCTACTGCGCGTCTACGCCTCCTGCATCGTCGGCCAGGACGAGGCATCTCGTCGCCGGGTCGAGCTCGCCCTCTCCGCAGCCGAAGGGATCCAAGCATGACCGAGGCCGGACAGGGAGACCGCAAACTTCCCCACCAGTTCCCCACTGACACCCGCAAATGGCCGTCTGGAGCCGATTCCAGCCGGACAGCGCCAGACAACGGCAGAAGGGCCCCGGAGCCGCGTTTCCGCAGGTCAGGGGCCCTTCTGAGCACGTGGTGGCAGGTGAAGGATTCGAACCTTCGTAGCTTTCGCGACGGATTTACAGTCCGCTTCCATTGGCCGCTCGGACAACCTGCCGTGGTGCGTCTGGAAGGATAGCAAGAGATCGGGCGGGCCTCGAAATCGGGCCCATCCGCCGGGCGGACCCCGCCAGAAACCCACCGTGCCAAGCATGTGGCACCACCACGAAAGGAGCCAGGATGGCCGACTCCTCGTTCGACATCGTCAGCAAGTTCGACAAGCAGGAGATCGCGAACGCCGTCAACAGCGCGTCGAAGGAGCTCGCGACACGCTACGACTTCAAGAACGTCGGGGCCTCGGTCGAGCTGGCCGGCGAGGTCATCAAGATGAAGGCCAACACCGAGGACCGTTGCAAGGCGGTGCTCGACGTCGTCCAGACGCACCTCGTCAAGCGCAAGGTGAGCCTCAAGCACCTCGACGTGCCGGAGGCCGGCCCCCGCCTGTCGGGCAAGGAGTACCACCTCGACTGCCCGCTCAAGGAGGGCATCTCGCAGGAGAACGCCAAGAAGATCAACAAGCTGATCCGCGACGAGGGCCCCAAGGGTGTCAAGAGCCAGATCCAGGGCGACGAGCTGCGCGTGACGAGCAAGTCCCGCGACGACCTCCAGGCCGTCCAGCGGATGCTCCAGGCGGCTGACCTCGATGTCGCGCTGACCTTCACCAACTACCGCTGACCCGACCCCAACGAGACCGTATGCCGCTGGGCTCGCTCAGCCCAGCGGCATACGGCCTGCTGTGGTTGGGTCGTCAGACCCGCGTGGCTCAGAGCACCTTCCCCACCGGGGTCACCTGCGCCTCGTGTGGGGCGAGGGGTTCGATGGCCGCGCGGACGGCGTGCGCGACTGCCGGTGCGACGACCGGGTCGAAGACCGACGGCACGATGTAGCTGGCGTTGAGCTCCTCGCCCGTCACGGAGTTCGCGATGGCGGTGGCGGCGGCGACCATGACCTCCTGCGTGATGTCCTTGGCGCCCGCGTCGAGCATGCCGCGGAAGAACCCGGGGAAGCACAGGACGTTGTTGATCTGGTTCGGGTAGTCCGAGCGCCCCGTGGCCACGACCGCTGCGTGCTCGCCCGCGGCGAGCGGGTCGACCTCGGGATCGGGGTTGGCCAGGGCGAAGACGATCGCGTCGTCGGCCATCGTCGCGATGTCGTCGCCCGTGAGCAGGTTGGGGGCGGACACGCCGATGAAGACGTCCGACCCCTTGAGGACGTCGCGGAGCGAACCCTCCTCGTGGCTGCGGTTGGTGTGCTGGGCGATCCACTGGCGGTCCGGGTCGTCGTAGGACTGGCCCGCGTGGATCGCGCCCGCGCGACCGCAGGCGACGATGTCGGTGGCGCCCTGCGCCAGCAGCAGCTCGATGATGGCGTGGCCCGCGGCGCCCACCCCGCTGACCGCGATGCGGATCCGGGAGATGTCCTTGCCGACCACACGCAGCGCGTTGGTCAGCGCCGCGAGCACGACGATGGCGGTGCCGTGCTGGTCGTCGTGGAAGACGGGGATGTCGAGCTCGTCCCGAAGGCGCCGCTCGATCTCGAAGCACCTCGGCGCCGCGATGTCCTCCAGGTTGATGCCGCCGTAGACCGGCGCGATCGCCTTGACGATGGCGATGATCTCCTCGGTGTCCTGCGTGTCGAGGCAGACCGGCCAGGCATCGACCCCGGCGAACTGCTTGAAGAGCGCCGCCTTGCCCTCCATGACGGGGAGCGCCGCAGCCGGACCGATGTTGCCGAGGCCGAGGACGGCCGAGCCGTCCGTCACGACGGCGACGGTGTTGCGCTTGATGGTCAGGCGGCGCGCGTCAGCCGGGTTTGCGGCGATGGCCAGGCAGATCCGGGCGACACCGGGGGTGTAGGCGCGCGAGAGGTCGTCGCGGTGCTTGAGCGGCACCTTCGGGTTGACCTCGAGCTTGCCGCCGAGGTGCATGAGGAAGGTGCGGTCGCTGACCTTGCGCACGGAGACGTTGGGGACCTGAGCGAGCGCCTCGGCGATGTCCTCGGCATGGTCAGCGTCGGATGCGTCGTAGGTGACGTCCACGACGAGCCGGTCGTGGGTCGACTCCGCGATGTCCAGCGCCGTGAGCGACCCGCCGGCGTGCTGGACGGCGGCGACCAGCCCTCCCGTTGCGCCCGCGGACGCGGGGGCCTCGACTCGAACGGTGATGGCGTATCCAGGGCTGGGGTTGCGCATGCGGGCCTTCTTCTACGAAGCGCGGGTTGGGGTCATGACAGGTTTAGCACTCGCGGCTCGGGCAGGTCGGGGAAGGCCACCATCGCGAGCGGCCACCAGAAGAAATGGGAGCACAGCTCGGCGTACTCGGCCGTGGTGACCCAGCGCGTCTCGTGGATCCCGTCGTCGCCATCGGTGATCGGGGGCCGACGGGTGTCGAGCTCGGTCCGGTAGACCTGCAGGTAGGGCCGCGCGGGGTCGATCGGGTTGTCGTCGGTGCGCGGGGTGAAGCGCTCGTAGCCGACGACCTCGACCTTCGCGGGACTGATGATCAGCCCCGTCTCCTCCTGCGTCTCACGCAGGGCGTTCTCCAAGGGCGTCTCGCCGGGCTCGCGCCACCCGCCGGGCGAGCCCCACTGGTCGCGGCGGATGCTGTGCACGACGGCGAAGTCACCACCCGCGTCCCGGACGAAGAGCATCGCGGCGGTGACCTGCTCCTCGGGGACCGGGCGGCTCGAGGCGACGAGGTCGACGTCGCTCGACCCGTTGGGGAAGGGCAGGTCGAGATAGCGGACCAGGCCACGGTCGCCCCGCCGCTTGCGGAGCCGGAGGCCGGACTCGTTGAGGCGACGCGCGAGGTCGACGCCCGTGGTCAGGGCGGCACCCGCCTCGACGACCTCGGCCCAGCGCGCATCCGGGACGTCGTAGTGGTCCCCATCGAAGGCCCGCGGGTGCAGGCCGACAGATCGGGCGAAGTCGTGCAGCTCGGCGTAGGAGGTGTCGCTGACGAGGTGGGCGAAGTGGCGCCCGTGCGCCGGCCAGATCGGCTCGTCGATCCACAACGTCATGGGGGCGAGCCTAACCAGCCGCGCCGACGGGGGCCTGTGGACAACGCGGAGGACGCCGTCGCGGATCCGCCTAGCGTTCAGGTGTCAGGTCAACCAACCGGCTCCAGGAGCCGATCGAAGGAGAACCACCATGGCCAGGTCCGTCGTCGACACCGAGGCGATCCGTGTCGCAGCCGTTGACATCCAGCGTCTCTCGGACGACATCCAGTCAGCCACGACCGCCCTGCGCGGACGGCTCGGCTCCCTCAGCGGGGCATGGGAAGGCCCGGCCCGCAAGCAGTTCGACGATGTCATGGAGCGCTACAACCAGATGCAGCAGAAGATCAACTCGACGCTCGGCGAGATCAGCACGCTGACGGCCAAGGCCTCCAACGCCTACGAACAGCACGAGACGGCCACGCGGGCGATGTTCTCCTGACCCCCCTGATCGCTCGACCCGGCCGTCCTGTCCACTGCCCCTGGGCCGGGTCGAGCCCCCTCCGGGTTCGAGGTGATGCTCGACGACTGGGCGTCGGTCGTCACCTCGAGCCCGGCCCCTTGGGGAGCCGCAGCACGAATGAGGTCGTGGCCAGCGACTCCAGGTCCAGACGGCCTCCCTCGCCCGCCGCGAGCTGCCGGGCCAGGGACAGGCC
>NZ_JAPFQL010000097.1 GCF_028446585.1 Intrasporangium calvum | reverse complement strand
GCCACGGCCCGTCGGCCACGGTCGAGTCGCTCGCCGCGTGCGCGCCGGCGTCAGAGGGCATTCGGACGTTCGACGACTCCGATCCCCTGGCCTACTACTCGACGGCGAACCCGCAGGGCTCCGTCAAGGTGGCCGGCCACGGCGTCACCGTCACCGTCACCGGTGACGCAGGGGACGACCTGACCATCGAGGTCGTCAACCCGTGAGGTGACCCCCCACTCAAGGTGCCGTATGCCGCTGGGCCAGCTCAGCGGCATACGGCATCTTTGTGCGTGGTGGGGCTCTCAGGCGGGGGCGGCAGGGTCGAGCTCGAGCCCGCGGACGAGGGCCTGGAGGCCGAGCTCGAAGCTGTCGTGATCGATCCGGGCCGCGTCGGCGCGGAGCCGATGGGCCTGGGTGAGATGGGGGTAGCGGTCGAGATAGACCTGCACGTCGTCGGCGAAGCCGGAGGCGAAGGGTGTCGTGGCCGCGCCGATGACGAGGTACTTCACGGCCCCGGAGATCTCCGTCGCGCGTCGGGGCGGCCAGCCCGCACCGACGAGCCCGCCATGGACGGCGTTGGCCATGCCGAGGAACTCGTCGCGGCGCTGGGTCCCGCTGGCGATGAGCGGCGCGGCGTTGGGGTGGGCCGCGAGGGCGGCACGGTAGGAGCGGCCCCAGGTGAGCAGACCCTCTCGCCACCCGGCGGAGAAGCCGGTCGTGTCGACCTGCTCGATGAGCCGGTTGGCGACGGCGTCGAGGACATCGTCCTTCGTCGCCACGTGCGTGTAGAGCGAGGCCGCCTGCACGCCGAGTGCTTGCGCGAGCCGCCGCATCGACAGGGTCGCCAGACCGTCGGCGTCGATGAGCTCGAGGGCGGCGTCGCGGATGCGCTCCTTGCTGAGCAGTGGCGTCAGCGGACGAGGCATGGGCCCTCCTCTTGTCGAAACTAACGGTGTTAGGTTAGCATCCGAACAGCGTTAGGTTACCGAGACGGAGATGAAACCATGGCACTCAGGACGCCCGTTGCACCGCTGCACCTGTTCGACACGGACTCCCTCATCGGCGAGGAGGACCGCGCGATCCGCGACGCCGTGCGGCACTTCGTCGAGCAGAAGATCAAGCCCGAGGTGTCCCAGTGGTACGAGGCCGGGTCCCTGCCCGTGCGCGAGCTGGCTCAGGAACTCGGCGGCCTCGGGGTCCTCGGCATGCATCTCGAGGGCTACGGCTGCGCGGGGACGAGCGCGACCGCCTACGGGCTGGCCTGCATGGAGCTCGAGGCCGGCGACTCCGGCATCCGCTCCCTCGTCTCGGTGCAGGGCTCCCTCGCGATGTTCGCGATCTGGAAGCACGGCTCCGAGGAGCAGAAGCAGGAGTGGCTGCCCCGCATGGCGGCCGGCGAGGCCATCGGCTGCTTCGGGCTGACCGAGCCCGACTTCGGCTCCAACCCCGCCGGGATGCGGACCCGCGCCCGGCGCGACGGTGACGACTGGGTCCTCACCGGCAACAAGATGTGGATCACCAACGGGTCCGTCGCCGACGTCGCGATCGTGTGGGCCCAGACCGAGGAAGGCATCCGCGGCTTCGTCGTGCCGACCGGCACCCCGGGCTTCTCCGCGCCGGAGATCAAGAAGAAGCTGTCCCTGCGCGCGTCGGTCACGAGCGAGCTCGTCCTCGACGAGGTCCGGCTGCCCGCCTCGGCGATCCTGCCCGGTGCCGCCGGCCTGTCCGGCCCGCTGTCCTGCCTCAACGAGGCCCGCTACGGCATCATCTTCGGCTCGCTCGGCGCCGCACGGGACAGCCTGGAGACGGCGATCACGTACTCCCGGGAGCGGGACATCTTCGACCGGCCGCTGGCGTCGTTCCAGCTCACCCAGGCCAAGCTCGCCGACATGGCCCTCGAGCTCGGCAAGGGCATGCTCCTCGCCCTGCACCTCGGGCGGCTCAAGGACGAGGGCCGGCTCCAGCCCAACCAGGTCAGCCTCGGCAAGCTCAACAACGTCCGCGAGGCCATCGCCATCGCCCGCGAGTGCCGCACGATCCTCGGCGCGGCCGGCATCACGCTCGAGTACCCGGTCCTGCGGCACGCCAACAACCTCGAGTCCGTGCTCACCTATGAAGGCACCTCCGAGGTCCACCAGCTCGTCATCGGCCAGGCCCTCACCGGAGAGGCCGCCTTCCGCTGAGCCGTTACGACACCTGCCGGGAACGCGTCGGTCGGGGCTACCGTTGCACTGATGGAAGGTGCACCACAGGGGTGAGGAGATCAAGGTGACGTTCAGCGAGCAGATGCGGCAGAAGGCAGACGAGGTCAACCTGCAGGGCAAGGCCAAGGACTTCGGCGACGCCGTCGTCGAGGTCGTCAAGGCGGCCATGGGTCTCGCTGCCGGCTACGCCGCCGAGAACCGCGACAAGGTCGACGGGGTGCTCGACCAGGCGACCCGGACCATCGACGAGCGGACCGGCGGCAAGCACGCGGACACCGTGTCGAAGGTCCGCGAGCAGGTCGACAAGGGCATCGACAAGCTCGTCACCCAGCGGGAGCCCGGCCCTCGACCGACGGTCCCGGACGACACCTACTCGGCCTTCGACGACGACGACGCCCCGGAGGGTTCACCGTCCTGAGCCCCTCTTCGGCCCACAAATGGCCGGCCTGGGGATAGGTTGGCGGGAGCGGTACTGGGTAGGAGTGGGGACGCGCCAGTGCTAATACCACAAGGCGAGCCAGCGCCCCACCCACCCCCGATGCTCGCGTATCATTCCCGTTGACGAAGGCCCCTGAGATGTCACCAGACGCGCACCTTCTGTCCGAAAGGCCATGGGTGCCCGTGCCATGAACCGACTCCAAGAGGGTTTCCTCCTCGGCGACAGATATCGCCTCGAGCAACGCATCGCCTCCGGCGGGATGGCCGATGTCTGGGCCGGCACCGACGAGGTCCTCAAGCGCCCGGTCGCGGTCAAGATCATGCGTCCCGACTCCAAGCACGAGAAGCTCTTCGCGCTGCGGTTCCGTGACGAGGCGGTCCACTCGGCCGGGCTCAACCACAACAACATCGCCACGGTCTTCGACTACGGCGAGGACGACGGCTTGGCCTACCTCGTGATGGAGCTGGTCGCCGGGGAGCCGCTGTCCCTCATTCTGCGCGAGCGTGCACCGCTCCCCGCGGCGGAGGTCCGCTCGATCATGGGTCAGTCGGCGCTCGCGCTCGCCGTGGCGCACGAGGCCCGGGTCATCCACCGTGACGTCAAGCCGGCCAACATCCTGGTGCGGCCTGATGGCGTCGTGAAGCTGACCGACTTCGGCATCGCGCGGGCCCTCGACGCGTCTGGCCACACGCAGCACGGGGAGATGCTGGGCACCCCCAACTACATCAGCCCGGAGCAGGCCATGGGCCAGCCCGCCACCGGCTCGAGCGACCTCTATGCGCTCGGCGTGGTCGGGCACGAGATGCTCTCCGGGTCCCGCCCGTTCGACCGCGGCACCCCGATCGCGACGGCGCTCAGCCACGTCAACGAGCCGCCCCCGCCGCTGCCCGACGACGTGCCGGACGACCTGGCGCAGGTCATCAACGACTGCCTGCAGAAGAACCCCGCTGACCGGCCCCCGAACGCCGCGGCCGTCGCCATCCGGCTGGGCCTCGGCGACCAGGAGGTGGCCGGCCTGGCGTTGGGGCTGGCCCAGGCGCTGAACGGCGTGCCCGACGAGGTGTCCAATCCCGAGGACATCCCCACGCAGGGCATGCCCCTGCCTGCCGACCGCTGAGGTTCAGCGAGAGACCGTCGCTGCCGGCTGTGCCGTCCAGGCCAGGAGGGCGGCCCGGATGACCATCGCCTCCTCGGACTGGGTGGCGTCGAGTCCGGTCAGGTCGGCGCACCGCCGGAGGCGGTTGTCGACGCTGTTGGGATGCAGGTGCAGCAGCTGTGCCGTCCGGCGCCGGTCGCGACCGGTGTCGAGGTAGGTGCGCAGGGTCAGGAGCAGCTCGGCGCGATCGGTCAGGGGCGTCATCATCTCCTGGAGCCGGTCCCTGGCGGGACTCGGTCGCATCAGCTGGTAGTCGATGAGGACGTCGTCCAGCTCGTAGATCCCCGGGGGCCGGTGCGTCGCCAGGACCACGTCGCAGACCTCTCGCGCCAGCTTTGCCGCCTCGGGCACGCCCGCCGGGGCAGCGGCGGCCCAGCCGGTGTAGATGGGCAGATCGACGACGGCCTGGACCTGGCGGTGGGTCAGCGCCAGCCAGACCCGGTCGTCCATGGAGAACCAGTCCGACCCGGCCGGGTAGGGCACGAAGGCGAGCCAACCCGATCGCGGCGAAGCCCACAGCACCGGCTCGTCCACGATCCGGGTCGCCTCGAGCCGGATCCGCCGGATGGCCCGTCGCTGCCCCTCTTCGTCAACGAGGAGGCCGCCCTCGCCCATGCTGAACGCGACGACGATGTAGGCGGGCGGCAGCCGGATGCCGGCTCGGAGGGCGGACTCGTCCGTCGCCGTGCCGTCGAGGAGGTCAGCGACAAGGGTCTGGCGGGTGGCCAGCTCCTCGCCGAGCACTGACTGGCGCTCGGTCGTGTAGCCCGTCGCGACGGCCACAGCGAGGAGTCGCACCAGGTCGAAGCCGAGCGCCTGGATGGCGATGACGACCGCCTCGTCGTCTGCCCCGGCCAAGCTGGCGAGGTGCTCGGTCACGACGGCCGTGCCGAGGTGGAAGGCCGACATGACCTCCTCCATCGGGACGCCACCGGTCGCCCGCCGCTCCGCGGTCTGGCGCACCGGCGCCAGCATGGCGGTATCGGGGAGCTCGCGACGGGCGAACGCGCCGGAGTAGTAGTCGACGAACCGGTGAGTCATCGCCCGCACCGGGTCATCGGGTGCGGCGTCGGCCACCCAGGCGTAGCTCGGCAGCTCGGCGGCCAGCCGGTGGAGCATCTCCGCGACGAGCTCGGGCCGGCTGCGCTCGACGACCTCGCTGAGCGGCTCGCCGGCCAACTCCAGCGGCGCCTCCCGCCAGGACATGGGACTCGTCCGACTGTGATCCATCACAACCTCCCAGGACAAAGACTAGGTCATGTCCTATTTCGCGCGATTCGCTGAGGGAGGAACATGGGACGTACTCCACCCCGCTGACGTGCCCGCGTTCCGACGCACTGCTGCCGCGCGGGAGCCGATCGTGATGCGCCACGAAGAGGGGGGCGGCGCGTCATGCGGGTCCGTGACCGACCTCCACCGGTCGCGGGCCCGGAGGTCTCGGACGCCGCACTCCGGACCGAACGGAGCGACCGTGACGCACGGACCCACCTGACGTCACGAGTGTCAGCGAAGGGCGGCTCCGCTCTGTGACTGAGCAGTCACCAGGCGTGCGAGCACGTCCCGGACCGCTGCCTCGAGGCCCCCGGCTGCATGCTCGCGCAGCTCGTAGCGGGCCCTGACCAGGGGCTTGCTCACGTGCAGCATCCGCCCGAGGTCGATGGGCGTCCCGGACACCACTGCGTCCGCACCCGTGGCCGCGATGGTGGCCTCGATCGTCGCCTCGAGGTCGCGGACCTGGGCCGGCCCGTAGCCCATTGCCGGCAGGATCCCGACGGCGTTGGAGTACTTGGCGTAGGTGTAGGCGAGGGACCCGACGGCATACGGGCTGGGGTCGATGATCTCGGCCGCGCCGGCGGCGCGCGCACCCACGACCGCTGCGCCGTAGCTCATCGAGCCGTGGGTGAGCGTCGGCCCGTCCTCGATGCAGATGACCCGTTTGCCCGCGACCGCGCTCACGTCGTCGATGGTGACCGGGCTGTCCGCGCGGATGATCCGCGCCCGTGGGTTGAGCCGACGGACGGTGTGCTCGACCGCCTCGATGTCCGCCGGCCGCGCGCTGTCGCACTTGTTGACGACCACGACGTGCGCCATGAGCAGGTTGGCCTCGCCGGGGTGGTAGGTCTCCTCGTTGCCCGGGCGCAGCGGGTCGACGAGGACGATGTGGAGGTCCGGGGTGTAGAAGGGCAGGTCGTTGTTGCCGCCGTCCCAGAGGATGACGTCGGCCTCCTGCTCCGCCTCGCGGATGATCTGCTCGTAGTCGACCCCGGCGTAGACGACGAACCCGTTGTCGATGTGTGGCTCGTACTCCTCGCGCTCCTCGATCGTCGTCTCGTGCCGGTCGAGGTCGGCGTAGGTCTCGAACCGTTGGCAGGCCTGCGCGGCGAGGTCGCCGTACGGCATGGGGTGCCGGATGGCCACGACCTTCTGGTCCAGCTCCCGCAGGATCCGGGACAGGTAGCGCGTCGTCTGGCTCTTGCCCACGCCCGTGCGGACCGCAGTGACGGCGATGACGGGGCGGGTGCTCGTGAGCATGGTGCTCCGGGCGCTCTGGAGCCAGAAGTCGGCCCCGGCCGCGATGCACCGCGACCCCAGATGCATGACCTGCTCGTGCGGCACGTCGGAGTAGGCGAAGACGGCGACGTCGGCCTGCTCGCGCCGGATGAGGTCCTCCAGGTCGGATTCCTCGACGATGGGGATGCCATCGGGATAGAGGTGCCCGGCCAGCTCGGGCGGGTAGGTCCGCCCCTCGATGTCGGGGATCTGCGTCGCGGTGAAGGCGACCACCCGATAAGCCGGGTCGTCGCGGAAGACGACGTTGAAGTTGTGGAAGTCGCGCCCCGCGGCTCCCAGGATGACGACCTTGCGGACGGCGTTCACGGCAGTGGTCATGGCGAACCTCCGGCTGCGGTCGCCGACGGACCGACACACCCGGACTGGGTAGTCCTGGCCTCGGCCACCCGCCGTCGCCAGTGTATGACGCCACCGCAAGGCGGCCAGTCTCACGGACTGAGACCCGGCTCACCCCGGGCCGACCGGCAAAGGCCTTGTGGGCCCCGCCCCGGGGGTGAACGCTGGGGGCCATGGAGACCGCCGACCTCACCACCCACGAGGAGCACCTGTCACTGGCCGAGCAATGGGTGGCGCGCAACTACAGCCCCCTCCCCGTCGTCATCGCGAGCGCCCAGGGAGCCTGGGTCATGGACGTTGCGGGGCGCCGCTACCTCGATGCCCTCGCCGGCTACTCCGCGCTCAACTTCGGGCACCTGCACCCGGTGCTCGTCGGGGCGGCGCAGGAGCAGCTGCGACGCCTGACCCTGACCAGCCGGGCGTTCCACAGTGACCAGCTGGCGCCGTTCTGCCGCGACCTGGCCGAGCTGGCCGGCAAGGAGCTCGTCCTGCCGATGAACACGGGCGCCGAGGCGGTCGAGACGGCGATCAAGACCGCGCGCCGCTGGGGCTACCTCGTCAAGGGCGTCCCGGACGGTCAGGCACGCATCATCGTCATGCGCGGTAACTTCCACGGTCGGACGACGACCATCGTCAGCTTCTCCGACGATCCGGTCGCGCACGACCACTACGGCCCGTACACCCCGGGCTTCGACCTCGTGCCCTACGGCGACATCGACGCGATCGAGGCGGCCGTCACCGACGACACCGTCGCCGTGCTGCTCGAGCCGATCCAGGGCGAGGGCGGCGTCGTGATCCCGCCCGCAGGCTTCCTGCGGCAGGTGCGGGAACTGACGCGGCGGCGCAGGATCCTCATGCTCGCCGATGAGATCCAGTCGGGCCTCGGCCGCACCGGCACGACGTTCGCCTGCGACGTCGAGGACGTCGTCCCCGACGTCTACATCCTCGGCAAGGCGCTCGGCGGTGGCATCGTCCCCGTGTCAGCGGTCGTGGCCGACGCCGACGTCCTCGGGGTCATCACCCCGGGAACCCACGGGTCCACCTTCGGCGGCAACCCGCTCGCCGCGGCCATCGGGCGGGCGGTCGTCGGCCTGCTGGCGACGGGTGAGTACCAGGAGCGGGCTGCCCGGCTCGGCAAGGTGCTGGCTGAGGGGCTGGAGTCCCTCGTGGGCCGTGGCGTCGACGCGGTGCGGGTCCGGGGACTCTGGGCTGGCATCGACGTCGACCCAGCACTCGCCTCGGGCCGCGAGGTCTGCGAGCGACTCCTCGTCGAAGGCGTGCTGGCGAAGGACACGCACGGCTCGACGTTGCGTCTGGCGCCGCCTCTCGTCGTCGAGGAGCCCGAGGTCGAGCTGCTGGTGGAGAGCCTGGCCCGGGTCCTGCGCTAGACGTTGGTGCGGCGCGGGTGGTGGTCCGAGCGGCGCGTCACGTTGGAGCGCAGCTGGGCGAGCACCTTTGCCTCGGCGTCGTTGAGGGCGTCCTTGGTGTCGCTCAGGTCGGACACGCCGACCATGGCGGGCAGGCCCTGGACGTGCAACTCGAGCGAGGTGCGCATGCCGGGCCGCCCGCGGTCCTTGAACCGCACGCCGATGTCCACCATCTGCGGGTCGAAGCGCGACAGCTGGGTGAACAACTGGGTCAGCGCCCGCTCGATGAAGTGGAGATCCTCCGTGGTGGCACCGTCCTCGAGGCGGACTCGTTCGATGAGGGTGCGGCTGGCTTCGGCGTTCATGGACGCTCCTTCCGGAGGGTGAGGGGCTTTCGGCTCCCACCTGCAGTCTATGAACCGAGTTGTGCGCCATGCGGATCGGATCAGGTGAGACGAGTCACCCGTACCCATTTCGTGGGAGGCTGAGGCATGCGGTCCCACTGCGCCCTCTACGTCGATGCCGGCTACCTGCTCGCGGCCGCAGCGACTCGCGTGACCGGGACCAGCCTGCGTGGCAGCGTGGTGATCTCCTACCCGGATCTGGTGAGCCGGCTCGTCGAGCAGGCGGAGGCGCTGAGCGGCCTGCCGCTGCTGCGGGTCAACTGGTACGACTCGGGCAATCGACCCGGAGGGGCGCCGGACGCGACGCAGGACTCCATCGGCATGCTGCCCCGGGTCAAGCTCCGACTCGGCCGCACGTCGCCCCACGGCGAGCAGAAGGGTGTCGACCTGCGCATCGGCCTGGACCTCGCGGCCCATGGCCGCAACCACGTCGTCGACACGATGTATCTCGTGTCCGGTGACGACGACCTGTCCGAGGCGGTGGAGGAGGCGCAGAGCCACGGCGCTCAGGTCGTCATCCTGGCCGTTCCGGACTCCAAGGGCAGGGCGCACGCGGTCTCCAACCACCTGATCCGGGAGTCCGACGGGCTCGAGCTCGTCGACCCCGAGACCATCGACGACACGATCCGGCCCCGTCAGCTGCAGGCGGAGACGTCGGCATCGCTGTCCCCCGAGGCGGCCGGTGTCGTCGTCCCGCTGCCCGGGCCGAGGTCTGCTCCTCGACCGGAGGCGTCCGCTCCGGACGCGCCCGCTGCCGCGTCGGCTCACGCCGCGACCCAGGCCGACTCCCACCCCGACCGCCCCACGCCGGCCATCCTCGCGCACAGTCGGCCGCAGCCCGCGACGGGTGCCGGCGGCGCGGGCGGGCCGGCCGCCGGGGGGAGCAAGGTCGCCTGGTCGAGCAGCAGCGAGCACCCGGCGCTCCGGCCCCACACGCTCTCGCCGGCGATGCTGGAGATGATCGACGACGTGTGTCGCGGCGTCGTCAGCGCCTGGCGCGCGACCGCGACGAAGGAGGACCGGCGCCGTGTGATGAGCGAGCGGCCCTTCATCCCCAGCGACCTCGACCGGACGCTGTTGACGGACCTGTCGGCCCGCCTCGACGTCTACGACATCCCCGACGAGATCCGCTATCGTCTGCGCGAGCAGTTCTGGGACGCGGTGGACGAGTTGGGCCGCTGACGCGGACGAGTCCGTATGCCGCTGGGCTCGTTCCCGCGCTCAGGCGCGGTCGCTGCGGTGGCGCCGACGCCGGCGCCGGACGAGCTTCGAGAGCTCCTCGAGCCACAGCACCACCGAGGCCATCGCGAGACAGACGAGCCACTGCCCGAGGCCGAGCGTCTCCGTCCCGAACGCGGTCTGCAGGAGCGGCACCGTCACCACTGCGACCTGCAGGGCGAGGGCGAGTGTGATGGCAGCCCACAGCCAGCGGTTGTCGGTCAGGTGGCGAAAGGCGCTGCTCTCGTCGGACCGGGAGTTCAGCGCGTTGAAGAGCTGAGCGAGGACGAGGGTGGTGAAGCCGGCGGTGCGCGCCGTCTCCAGGGACTCGGCGCCCTCGACCAGCCCGCCGGGCAGCATGAGGTCGATGGTCAGGAGCGTGACGACGGCCATGACCAGGCCGATGAACGCGATCCGGCGCCACATCGCGCGGTCGAGGATGCGGTCGGTCTGCTGCCGTGGCGGCCGTGCCATGACGTCGTCGATCTCCGGGTCGATGCCCATCGCCAGGGCCGGTCCGGAGTCGGTGACGAGGTTGATCCAGAGGATCTGGGTGGCGAGCAGCGGGAGGACGATGGCGCCCGAGGTGTCGGCCTCCGAGAGACCGATGACGCCGGCGAGGACAACCCCGAAGAAGACGGTCGCCACCTCGCCGAGGTTGGAGGAGAGCAGGTAGCGCAGGAACTTCCGGATGTTGTCGAAGATGACGCGCCCTTGGCGCACTGCGTCGACGATCGTGGCGTAGTTGTCGTCGCCGAGGATCATCCGGGACGACTCCTTGGTGACCTCCGTGCCGGTGATGCCCATCGCGATGCCGATGTCGGCCGACTTGAGGGCGGGCGCGTCGTTGACCCCGTCGCCCGTCATGGCGACGACCAGGCCGTGGCTCTGCAGGGCGTCGATGATGCGCAGCTTGTGCTCCGGGGCGACGCGGGCATACACGGCGGTGCGCAGGACCGCGCGGCGGAAGTCCTCGTCGTCGAGCGCGTCGATGTCCGCGCCCGAGAGCACCTGTTCCCCCGACCGTGAGATGCCGAGGTCGGCGGCGATGCGGGCGGCCGTCGCCGGGTGGTCGCCGGTGATCATGACCGTCCGGATCCCGGCCCGGTGCGCCTGCGCTACTGCTTGGCGCGCCTCGTCGCGCGGCGGGTCGATGATCCCCACGACTCCGAGGAGCACGAGGTGGGACTCGGCGGACTCGTCGAGCTCAGCGGGCCCGTCGGGGCCCACGTCGCGGTAGGCGACGCCCAGGGTGCGGTAGGCACTGGCGGACAGCTCCTCGACCGCCCGGAGGAAGCCGGTCCGCTGCTCCTCGTCCAGGGGCACGACCCGCTCCCCAACGCGCACGGCGTCGCAGTGGTCGAGGAGCACGTCCGGGGCCCCCTTGACGAAGAGGCGGTGCTCGTCGTCGTCCAGGTGGTGCCCGAGGATCGACATCATCTTGCGCTGTGACGTGAAGGGCACCTCGGCGGTGCGCTCGTAGCGGGAGACCAACCGCTCGGCGTCCTCCAGCTTGCGGATCGCGACGAGGAAGGCAGCCTCGGTCGGGTCGCCCTGGATCGTCCACTCGCCATCCTCCTCGAGGAGCTGGGCGTTGTTGGCCAGGGCGCCGGCCACGACGACGCTGCGTGCTTCGCGGGCCAGGTCGGCCGGTGTGCCGTCGGTCGGCTCGTAGCGGGCTTCTCCGTCGGGGCGGTAGCCGGTCCCGGTGAGCTCCACCCGGCCGCTCGGCGTGATGATCCGGCTCAGGGTCATCTCGTTGCGCGTCAGCGTGCCGGTCTTGTCCGAGCAGATGACCGAGGCGGAGCCGAGGGTCTCCACCGAGTGGAGGTCCTTCATGACGGCGTTGCGGCGCGCCATCGCGCGGACCCCGAGGGCGAGGACGAGGGAGAGGATTGCGGGGAGCCCCTCGGGCACGGCCGCCACGGCGAGCGAGACACCCATGAGCAGGATGGTCACGGCGTCGGTGAGGTTCCGGACCCCGTTGAGCAGCGCGATGGCAGCCATCACGACGGCGGCGATCCCGATGACGAGCAGTCCGAGGACCTTCGACACGGACGCGATCTCGCGCCGCAGCGGAGAGGGCTCCTGCTCGGTCCGGTCGAGCAGCTCGGCGATCTGGCCCATCTCCGTGTCCATGCCCGTGGCCGTCACGACCGCCCGTCCGACGCCCTGGACGACAGCCGTCCCGCGATGCACCATGTTGCGCCGGTCCCCGAGGCCGACCGGCCCCGGCAGTGGCTCCGGCGACTTCGCCGTCGTCGTGGACTCGCCCGTGAGGGAGGCCTCCTCGAGCCGGAGCGCCGTGGCGGAGAGCAGCCGGGCGTCGGCACCGACGGAGTCCCCCTCGGAGAGGCTGAGGACGTCACCGCGCACGAGCTCGGCTGCGGGGAGCGTGACGAGCCGCCCGGCACGCAGGACCGTCGAGGTGGCCGCGGTCATGGACGCGAGCGCCGCGACGGCGCTCTCGGCCTTGGCCTCCTGGACCAGCCCGAGCACGGCGTTGGCGACGACGATGAGGGCGATGACGATGGCGTCGACCGGCAGCGACTCGGCCCCTTCGCCGACCCACGCGATGAGGGAGATCCCGATGGCGACCAGGAGCAGATACACCAGTGGGTCCTGGAACTGCCGAAGCACCTTGCGCCACAGCGGGACGGCAGGGGTGCTGCGCAGCTCGTTGGGACCGTCCTGGGCGAGTCGCTGCGCGGCGACGTCGTCGGGGAGCCCGATCCCGGGGTCGACCCCGAGGTCCAGGGCCACCGCCTCCGCCGACAGCAGCGTCGGATCGGTGGGGTCGAGCGCCCTGGCCGTCACGCCGCGAGACCGCGGGTGGCGGCGAGCACCTGCCAGGCGGGGCCACGCCGGAGCACGTGCGGGGCGAGGCCGCGCTCACGCAGCACCCGGTGCATCAGCTCGGGGTCGTGGGCGTAGGCGCGGTACTCCCGGCCGGTCAGTCGGGCGCCGGCGTTGCCGACGGCGAGCCCGACCACGGTCACGAGGTTGCGGGGTGGG
>NZ_JAPFQL010000096.1 GCF_028446585.1 Intrasporangium calvum | reverse complement strand
GCGAGACGCCGGAGCCGCGGGTGACGTCTCGCGTCACCCGCGGCTCGGTCGCGGTGTCCTGTCCGCCGATCACTGTCGGTGATGGCGCCGACTCGCACGGATGTCCAACGTGATCAGCCGAGCGCTGCGGCGTCTGCCGCTGCGCTCCTCGCGCTGAAGACGATGAGGAATCCGGTCGCGAGCCAGGAGCTCCAGATGCTCCATGTCGACCTCCTGGTCTGGTGTTTGATGATCTGCTGGTAGGTGTGCGGCGAACCCGCACGGCCTGTCCGGGCATCGGGCTTGCCGCGGTTCAGGCGGCAACCGGGTGCTTCCGGGGACGCCCCCTGGGTCGCTTACGAGGAACGACGGCACCTTGGACGAGAAGCTGCCCGCCCCAGACGCCCCACGGCTCCTGCCGCTCGAGCGCTCCGGCGAGGCACTGGAGCCGTGCCGGGCACAGGCCGCACAGCGTCTTGGCGAACTCGACGTCCTCAGGCCGCTCGGCGAACCAGAGCTCGGCGTCGTAGTCGCGGCACGGGATGGCCTCGCCCACCTCTTGCGCCTCGGTGCCGAGGTCGAGCAACTCGCTCAGCTGCATGGTCTTCACCTCCGTCGCGGGCCCGCCAGTGGTGGGGCCGGCCTGCTCTCTCGTGTCCGTTCGGGATTGGAGTCCGGCACCACAGGTGCGGGTCTCGGTCCTGCTGCTCTGCATCCGGGGAGTCATGGTGTGTCCCGTATCTGTCTGGCACCTGGTGGGTGCTTGGTGGAGGGTTGTCGTCGAGCGGCATTCAGTTCTCGGGGAAAACACGAAGGCCGCGGACCCGGTGATGTCGGGTTCGCGGCCTGGAGGTGAGGCTGTGGTCTAACTCAGACCGGTGGCCTCCCAGAGCGGGAGCGAGCGACATCGGGTGTCTTGTAGATGGCGGTGAGGTCCACGTCGGTGGCCGGGACGAGTCCCGCGGCCTCGATCGCGTCGACACGACGCACATCGATCGGCGTGGCGAAGGACAGAACTGTCCCCTGGCCCTGGACATCGGTGGCCGCGAGGAGCACGGTGGCCGGGCGCGGACGTGCGGAAGCGACGCAGGAGACTGCGCTCATCGTCATCGTCATGTTCTTCATCAGGCCAACCCTCCTCACTCGACTCGCGGACCCCATCCGGCTACAGCAGCCAGCGGGCTTGACTCCGATCAGCGTACGCAGGCGCCAAGCAGCGCCACAACCGATTTATCGAGGATTCCGAAACTTTTTCTCACGGATTCTCAGGACTCCACTGATTCTGTTGCCGCAGAACGCTTTTCTAGCAGTTGCTCCGGATCCGCGCCGCCGAGGACCGCGAGAAGGTCGGAACCGTATTGTCCGAGTTTGCGCGCACCGACGCCGCTGATCGTCGCGAGTGCGGCCTCGTCGGCGGGCTCGCGCTCCGCGATCGCGGTCAGCGTCGCGTCGGTGAAGACCACGAACGCGGGCACCCCGGCCTGGCGCGCGACCCCCAGTCGCCAGGCACGGAGACGCTCGAAGAGCGCCTCGTCGTAGTCGGGCGGGCACGCGTCGCAGCGGCCGGTCTTGCGCTGGGCCGCGCTGGTGAGCTCCACGCCGCAGCCCCTGCAGTGCGCGACGGTGGCCACCTTGGGGCCGCGGCGCGCCCGCGGCGGGGTCGTGGCGGCGGCACGCGCACCGCTTCCGAGGATCGCTTCAGCCGGGGCCAGGAAGCGGGACACGCGGCGGCTCGCCCGACCGCCCGGGTTGCGGGCTCCGGCCCAGGAGAGGAACAACTGCCTCCGGGCCCGCGTGACACCGACGTAGAGCAGCCGGCGCTCCTCCTCGAGGGCATCGACTCCCTCTGCGAGCGAGATCGGGATCAGACCGTCCGAGGCGCCGATGAGGAAGACCGTGTCCCACTCGAGTCCCTTGGCGGCGTGGAGGCTGGCCAGGGTGACGCCCTGGACGGCCGGGGCGTGCTGCTCGGCGGCGCGCCGGTCCAGCTCTGCGACCAGCTCAGGGAGCCGCGCCTCCGGGGCGCCGGCCGCCAGCTCGTCGGCCAGCGCGGCCAGGGCGTTCAACGACTCCCACCGCTCGCGGGTCGCGCCGCCGCTCGTGGGAGGCTCCGGTGACCAGCCGGCGCCGGAGATCACGTCTCGGCTGATGTGACCGAGTGGCTTGCTCCCGTCGTCACTACGGGCGGCGCCCCTGAGCAGGAGGATGGCGTCGCGGACCTCCTTGCGTGCGAAGAAGCGCTCGCCTCCCCGGACCAGGTAGGGGACGCCCGCGCCGGCGAGTGCCGACTCGATGGCCTCGGACTGTCCGTTGGTGCGAAAGAGCACGGCGATCTCGGCGGCCGGATGTCCATCGGCGATGAGCTGGCGGACGCGCTCGGCGACCGCCGCCGCCTCGGCCGGGTCGTCGGCGTAGGTGGTCAGCAGCGGAGGCGGCCCGGCTTCGCCCTGTGCGGTCAGGGCCACGGAGGCGGTGCGGCTTCGGGTGGCGGCCGAGGCGATGACGGCGTTGGCGAGCTGGATGATCTGGGGTGACGACCGGTAGTTCCGCACGAGCCGGACGGTGCGGGCGCCGGGGAAGCGGGACCCGAAGCTCAGCAGGTGCTTCGGCGACGCCCCGGTGAAGGAGTAGATGGTCTGGGCGGGGTCACCGACGACCGTGACGTCGTCGCGCTCGCCCACCCAGAGGTCCAGCAGCCGCTGCTGGAGCGCGTTGACGTCCTGGTACTCGTCGACGACGAACTGGCGGTACTGGCTCCGGACGGTGCGCGCGATGTCGTCGCGCTCCTCGAGGATCCCGACCGTCAGCAGCAGGACGTCCTCGAAGTCGATCACGCCCCTCGCCGCCTTGACGTCCTCATAGGCCTCGAGCAGGCGTGCCATGGCCGTCGGGTCCAGGCCCGGAGGCTCCCGTCGGGCTTCCCGTGCGGCTGCCGCGTAGGTCTGGGGGGTCAGGAGGTTCACCTTGGACCACTCGATCTCCGCTGCGAGGTCGCGGATCGCCGTGCGGTCGAACTGCAGCCGCAGCCGGCTCGCGGCCTCGGCCACCGCCGGCGCCTTGACGCTCATCACCTCGGGCGCTGCTCCGCCGATGGCCTGCGGCCAGAAGTAGTGCAGCTGCCGGAGGGCGGCGGCGTGGAAGGTCCGCGCCTGGACACCCTGCACACCCAGAGAACGCAGACGGGTGCGCATCTCCCCTGCCGCTCGGGCCGTGAAGGTGACGGCGAGAATGCGCTGCGGCTGCTGGACCCCCGAGTGCACGGCATAGGCGATGCGGTGGGTGATGGCCCGGGTCTTCCCGGTGCCGGCGCCGGCGAGGACGCAGAGCGGGCCCGGTGGTGCGGAGGCGACCTCGCGCTGCTCGGGATCGAGCCGCTGGAGAATCTCATCCGGGTGCAGTGCGGCGGACAGCGGTGGCTCCTCGTCGCTCTCGTCCAATGGGTAAGGGAATGTTCAACGGTCCTCGGCGGTTCTTGTGCCGGGTGGCCGCAGCCATCCTCGCATCGAAGCCTGACATGATCCGACGGCTGACCCCAGCCAGACGCGGAACCGGAGAGAGCATGCCCAACGCCACGACGCCCACCCCCGAACCCGGCACCATCACGATGTTCACGACCAGCTGGTGTGGCTACTGCGTGCGGCTCAAGGGACAGCTCGAGCGTGAAGGACTCACCTACACCGAGATCAACCTCGAGGCGCATCCCGAGCACGTCGACTTCGTGGAGCACGTCAACGGTGGCAACCGGACCGTGCCGACCGTCCTCTTCCCGGACGGCAGCGCCGCCACGAACCCCACCCTGGCCGAGGTCAAGGCGCGACTCAGCGCCTGAGCCCGACGGCGGACTCGATGGTCTCGCCCAGCCAGTGCTCGATGATCCGCTTCGCGATCGAGATGCCGAACGGGGCCAGGATCTCCCCGGAGCGCAGCGCAGCACGGTAGTCGTCCCGGCTGAACCACCTCGCCTCGCTCACCTCCTGGGGGTCCGGCTCGATGTCCGTGCCGAGCGCTCGGGCAGTGAAACCGACCATCACCGACGACGGGAACGGCCACGGCTGGTTGCCGAGGTAGCGGACATCGGTGACCTGCAGCCCGACCTCCTCCGCCACCTCTCGGGCGACAGCCGCCTCGAACGACTCGCCCGGCTCGACGAACCCCGCCAGGACGGAGAAGCGCCCCTCCGGCCACTGGGGACCGCGCCCGAGCAGGAGGCGGTCCGCGTCGTCGACGACCGCCATGATGACGGCGGGATCGGTCCTCGGGTAGTGCTCGCTCCCGTCCGCGGGACACACCCGCAGCCAGCCGCCCTGAGTGGGGGCCGTCTGCGCTCCGCAGCGAGAGCAGTGCGTGTGGGAGGCGTGCCAGTTCGCGAGCCCGAGCACCGTGACGAACAGGGCGGCATCTCGCTCGTCCAGGCCGGCAGCGGCCTGACGGAGGGTGAGCCATCCCTCTCGCTCGGGGGGAACCGGCCCGCGCGCGCCGGCATCGGCCGTGCCCTCTGGCGGGTGCGCCACCCCGAGGTAGGCGACCCCTTCGGCGTCCCGACCCGCGAAGATCATCACGCCACGAGCGTCGTCGACCGAGGGCGGGCGCAGCCGAAGGCGCGACGTCCCGTCCTGCGCGGGCCCCACCGCCACGACGGGGGCCCGGTCCCCGCGCAGCTCGAGCACGCGGGTGCCGGGGTCAGCAAGCAGCCGCTCGAGCAGCCGCTCGTCACGACGCTCGTTTGCGGACCGGTCCAGGGCTGCGCCGGACAGGGCGACGTCGGGCAACTGGTCTGCACTTCGGGCCACGGCGCCACCCTACGACCCCGGCGCGGGCACGCTGTCGTGCCTCCCACGATCGAGGAGACGGCCACCTTACGGTGGGAGGGTGACCCGGAGCCCGCTCGTCCTCGCCGCCTTGGCGAGTGCAGCCGTGCCAGGCCTCGACCCGGTCGCCGTTGAGGGTGTCCGCGCGCGGCCGTCCGGATCATTCGACGTCGCGTTCGTGACCGACAAGCAGGAGCGCCGGTGGGTGATCAAGGCGCCGATGACGCACGGCGCCGGCGCCGAGCTCGAGGCGGTGGCCGCGCTGGGCCCACTGCTCGGTCGCCGGCTCGAGCTCGCGATGCCCCTCGTCCGCGGCACGGTGCCGATTCCCGAGGGCAGGGCCATCGTCTACCTCAGACTGCCCGGGCGACCTCTGGACTTCGCCGCCCTCCCGCCGGGCGAGCTGGCCGCCGGCGTCGGCCGCGCGTTGGCGCACGTGCACAACATCGAGCTCGCCGTCTTCGAGGAAGCGGGTCGGCCCGTCTACGACGCGGAGTCCCACCGCCGGCGTCAGCTCTCCGAGCTCGACCGGGCCGCCGCGACCGGTCACGTCCCGACGAACCTCCTGACCAGGTGGGAGCAGCGTCTCGAGGACATCTCTCTGTGGAGGTTCGCCCCGACGACCGTCCATGGGTCGTTCCTGGGCGACAACGTGCTGGCGTCGTTCGACGACGACGACCACGCCGAGGCCGGCGAGGTCCGAGGGGTGCTCGGCTGGGAGGAGTCGCGCGTGGGCGACCCTGCCGATGACTTCGCAGAGCTGGTTCGGCTCGCCTCTCCTGCAGCCGTGGACGACGTCCTCCGCGCCTACGCGCGCGCCCGGGTCGAGCGACCGGACGGCAACCTGCTGGCGCGAGCTCGTCTCGCCGCAGAGATGACGCCGATGCGGCTGCTGCTCCGGGCCCTGGCCGCCGGAGCCCGGCACCGAGTCGAGGACGCTGCCGAGTCGCTGCGGGAGCTGGAGCGTCGCACGACCGAGGAGGACGAGCGCCGCGCCTTCGAGGCGCAGACCACGGCGCAGGAAGCAGCGGCCGCTGCACCGATCGGGCCACCCGAGCCCAACTGGGACGCGACACAGCCCCATCCGGCCTTCCCGGACCTGTCGCAGACTCAGCCGGTCGGCGACCTCCAGGACCCCGACCACGAAACCCGCCCCGACCACGAAACCGGCCGGGACCACGGCCAAGGCGGGGACGAGGCCATCCCTGGACCGAGCGACCAGGACGGCGAGGGTTCCCCTGACCAGGCCGAGGCGGCCGGCCAGGAGGAGCCGGCGGGCCGCTCAGTCCGGAATGGCTGAGAGCATCGCCGCCAGGGCCGCCTCGCTCGGCACGTCCGGCCGCACCGTGACGCCCTCTGCGGCATAGAAGAAGGCTGCGTCGACGAGGGTGGGATCGACGCCACGCAGCCGGGCGAAGGCGACCGCATAGGCAGCGAGCTGGAGCGCCCGCACCTCGGCCTCCTTCCCGGTGGGTCGAACGCCCGTCTTCCAGTCGACGACGGTCCAGCCGCCGTCGGGTCGAGCGAAGACGGCATCGATCCGACCCCGGACCGCGATCCCCTGGACAACCGTCTCTATCGACAGCTCCACCTCCTCCGGGACGCGGTCCGCCCACTCGCTCGCCAGGAAGTGGGCGCGCATCCGATCCAGGTCCGCGTCCAGGCCTGCGTCCTCGTCCGCGCTGCCGGGCAGGTCCCACAGGTCCACGATCGCGGCGCGGGAGTAGTGCTCCTCGATCCACGCGTGGAAGGCCGTGCCCTGCCGAGCGGCGAGCGCGGGAGGCTCTGGCATCGGCCGGCGCAGGCGGAGGGCGAAGGCCTCGGCATCGCGCGCGAGCGACACCACCTCCGAGGCTGACAGGTGCCGCGGCACCTCGACGACGGGCTCGTCCCTGATGCCGGCCATGGCCCGCTCGGCGAGCAGGAGGCGCAGATCGTCGGCCCGCGGGTCACCCCGCAGGTCGGGCGCCCCGTGTGCGGCCAGGGCGCGCAGCCGCTCGGGGACGGCGCCCAGCAGTTCCCGCCGGTGGCGCAGCGGGTCGTGGGGCCAGGCCCCGGACACCGGCTCGGCCAGGTAGGGGTTCGTCGGCGCGACCGCCTTGCCGTTCTTCATGACTGGTGGCGGGGCAGGGTCCCAGCGCTCGACGGAGACGATCTCGGGGAAGGAGCGCATGACCTCGAGGAGGAAGCGCGACGGGACGGACAGGGTCTTCTTGGTGGCGCCCCAGAGGTGGGTGGTCAGGAGGAGGTCGGTCCGCGCCCGGGTCACGGCGACATAGGCCAACCGGCGCTCCTCCGCAATCGCGTGCCTGCCCCCCGCCTCCGCAAAGGCCTCGATGGCTGCACCCAGGGCCTTGCGGTCCGCCTGGACGCGCCACTCGAGCTGCGGCAGCCCGTCGCGGTCACCACGCAGCTCGTAGGGCAGGGAGTCGAGGCCGACGAGCCACCCCTTGTCCTTGGGCACGCCCGAGCAGGCGTACTCCACCGGATCGGTCCCGTCCGGCTCCGCGCCGGAGACCTCGACCGGGGCGACCGAGGTCGAGCTGTGATCAGGGAACGCGCCCTCGACGAGGCCGGGAACCGCCACGACGTCCCACTCGAGGCCCTTGGCTGCATGCACGGTGAGGACCTGCACCGCATCACCCTCGGACTCGACGGCCCCGGCATCGAGCCCGCGCTCCTGCACGCGAGCGGCGTCGAGCCAGGCCAGGAAGCCGGAGAGGGTGGGACGGTCCGAGCTGGTCGCGTATCGGGCCGCCACGTCGGCGAAGGCGTCCAGGTGGACCCTGGCCGTCGAGGCCGTGTGCTCGGGTCGGGAAAGGACCTCGATGTCCAGCCCGATGGCCGTTTCGGCCTCGGCGACCAGGTCGACCAGGGGCAGGGCCGTGAGACGGCGCAGCCGACGCACCACCTCGCCGAGCGACTGGAGGCGTCGACGCGCCTCGTCGGTGAGCCTGGCCCCGCGCCGACCGCGCCAACCCGGCGGTGGCAGCTCGTCCAGTGCCTCGACGAGGCTGGCGGTGTCGGCGCTGTCGGACGCCAGGTCGGAGGTCCTCGCCGAGGGGCTGCCGGCCGTCTCGGGTCCCGTCGCGCCGGCGAGCGCCTCCGCCGACACCGAAGCCTGGCCCGAGCCGGCCTGGTCCGCGGTCTCGTCCCGCCCGGCGGCCTCCCCCGCCGGCTCGATGTCGAGGACACCCTGTGCGACTCCCGCGTGACCCGGCCGCCAGGGACGGGAGTGCAGCTCCTTGGCCCACGTCCAGAAGGCGTCGAGGTCGGCCGCCCCCAGCCGCGCGACGGGACCGGTGAGCAGCCGCATCAGCTGGTCACCGCGGGTGGGGTCCTGGACGACCCAGAGCACGGCGACGAGGTCGCTGACCTCAGGTGTGCTGAGGAGCCCTCCGAGGCCCACGACCTCCACGGGCAGGCCGGCGTCCCGGAGCGCCTCCATCACGAGCGGGAAGGACGAACGCCGACGGCAGAGGACGGCCGCGGACCGACCCGTGCGTCGTCCGCTCGGCGAGCGCCATCGCGCAGCGATCCACGCGGCGACCTGCTCGGCCTCTGCCTGGGCCGTCTCGTGACGCGCAACGCTGATCGCACCGGGGCCCGCACCGGGGCGCGGACGCAGCGGCTGGACGTGGGCGGTGGCGAGGGGAGCCGCGGTGACGTTGGCCGCAGCGAGGATCAGCTCGTCGTTGCGCCAGCTCGTCGAGAGCGGCAGCACTTCGGCCCGGCCCCGGCCGTCGGCGAACTCGTCGGGGAAACGCAGGAGCGTCGTCGCGCTGGCCCCGCGCCAGCCGTAGATCGACTGGTTGGGGTCGCCCACCGCGGTGAGCGCCACCGGCGCGCCGGTGGCGTCATGGAACAGCGACCGCAGCAGGGTCAGCTGCGCCTCCGACGTGTCCTGGAACTCGTCGAGCAGCACCGCGCGGAAGCGCTCCCTCTCGATGGCGCCGACCGCCGGCACCGACCCGGCCACTCGGGCGGCGAGCGCCACCTGGTCGGCGAAGTCCAGGGACTCGCGCTCGCGTTTGAGTCGCAGGAACGCTTCGACGATCGGCAGGACCGCGCGTCGCTCCTGCAGGACGGCGAGCGCCTCCCTCGTCGGTGTCAGGCTCCCCTTCCCGTCGCCGTCGGGGAGGAGCTCCAGCGCCGCGATGACGTCGTCGAGGTGGTCGGTCACCTCGTCGGGGGTGCGGACGTGCTCGGCCATCTCGCCGGCGAGGGACATCACCGCCTCGATCACGGTCGACTCGGACTTCGCCACGCCGTCCATCGGCCCGTCCCAGCGTGAGACGGACTCGGCGGCCAGCTGCCAGGCCCCTGCCTCGGTGAGGACCCGGAACTCCGGCTCGATGCCGAGCCGCAGGGCGTGCTCGCGGACGAGCCGTCCGGCGTAGGAGTGGTAGGTGGACACCGTGGGCGTCCCGCCGAGCACCTCGGCACCGGTGCCGTCGTCCTCCGGGGGGCTCCAGACGCCCGCGCGCACCAGCCCGCGGAGCCGCTTGGCGATGCGCTGCGACAGCTCGGCCGCCGCCTTGCGGGTGAAGGTCAGACCCAGCACCTGGTCCGGCGCGACGAGACCGTTGGCGACGAGCCACACCACCCGGGCCGCCATCGTCTCGGTCTTGCCCGAGCCGGCGCCGGCGACAACGAGTAGCGGGCGCGGCCCGGCCTCGATGACGGCGGCCTGCTCGTCGGTGGGCGGGGGCATCTCCAGCGCACGGGCGATGTCGTGCGCCGAGTAGCGGGCCCCGGGTGGCGCCGCCACCGCCGTCACGAGGGGCTGCGTCCTACCGCTCGCGGTCACAGGGCATCACCCTCGGGCTGGACGGGGCAGGAGGACCTCACGGGGCACGTGCGGCAGTTGCTGTGGGCTGCGACGAAGCTGGCGGCGCCCATGCCCTCCGCTGTCTGCTCGACGAGGGCCCGTGCCCAGTCGGGGTCGTCGGAGTCCGCGAGTGCGGGCTGCGTCAGCACGGCCGGACGGAGGCCGGTGAGGCCCCCCTTGCCGATGAAGACGAGCGCGGCGCCCGCACTCTCGGAACCGAGGGTGGGGAAGCCTTCAGAGGCGACGGCGACCTGGTAGGCGCCCAGCTGCCCGTGCTGCTCGAGCTCCGCCTTCGTCGGTTTGCTGCTGCCCGTCTTGAGGTCGACGATCCGCAGCCGGCCCCGTGGGTCCCGCTCGATGCGGTCGACCCGACCGGCCACCACGGCGCGGCCCACGACGACGCGGAACTCGGTCTCGATGCCGACGCGCTCCCAGTCCGCGGCCACCGAGTCCCGGTAGGACACGTAACGGGCGACCATGTCGTGCGCCTCACGACGGGTGCGGTCGGTCACCCATCCCGGGCGCAGGCCCAGGCGGCCCCAACGGGCATCGACCTCGGCCACCAGCTCCGCGAGGCTGGCGTCCGGCAGCTCGGCGACGATGTCGTGCACCAGCGTGCCCACCGAGGCGGCCCCCAGGGAGGGCCCGTCGCCACCGACGGAGGTCAGGAACCACCTGAGACCGCACTCGGAGAAGTAGGTGACCTTCGACGGGGAGACGTGGACCGGCTCGTCCTCCCCTCGGACCGGACGATCGGTCGTGATCTCGCGCAGCGCCCACCAGCGCTCCGGGTCGGCGCCGCGCACCCCGGCCGCGGCCGCCGCGGCCAGCAGGGCCAGGGCCGGCTCGGCGACCCCGGGGTCGGGGCTGACGACATCGCGCCGCAGCTCGCCGACGAGGCCGGTCAGGGACATCGGCCGGGACACCTCGGTGTGGGGCCGCACCTCGTCGACGATCCGCTCCCCCTCCGGTGGGTCGACGAGGTCGAGATAGACGGAGGGCTGCTCGTCCTCGTTGCCCACCGCGGTCACGAGCAACCGCTCGGTCGACCGGGTCACGGCGACGTGGAAGAGCCGCGTCTCGTCGTAGCGGACCGCCGCCTGGGCGGCGCGGAAGCCGACCGGGCGCTGCGCGACGACGTCGACCAGGTCCTCCGACCCGAGGATGGAGCCGCGCAGGCGCAGGTCGGGCCAGACCCCCTCCTGGACGCCGGCGACGACGACGAGGCGCCACTCCCGGCCCGCGGCCGTCTGCGGTGTGACGAGAGAGACCTGCGCACCGGTCTGGGCTCCGACGAGCAGCGTGTCACCCGGCACGTCCTGCCCGAGGATGTGCTCGGCGAACTTGTCCGGTCCCGCAGTCGGCAGGCGATCGACGAAGGCCCGGGCGGCGTCGAAGAGAGCCAGCACCGCGTCGAGGTCACGGTCGGCTCGCTCGGACCACGGGCCGCCGCTCAGTGCCTGGCGCCGCCACCCCCCGGCCACGCCGGCGCCCTGCCAGATCGCCCACAGCACCGACTCGGCGGTCACCCCGGGCTCCCAGCGACCGTCCTGGCCCACGCGGGCCGCCTCGACACCGGCAGCGAGCGCCCCCGCGACTCGCGCCGCGGGGCGTCCCGCCTCGCCCAGCCGTCCACACCACAACGGGTCCCGCACGAGCGCCGCCAGCAGCTCGTCACTCGACCGGCTCCCACCGTCGGCGAGCTCTTCCTGCCGGACCAGGCGCCGGAGGCGACGCAGGCCCACCGCGTCAGCGCCGCCAACTGGAGAGAGCAGCAGGTCGGTCACCGTCGCAGGGTCGAGGGACCACTCGGGGGCGCGCGCGATGCGGACCGACTCGCCCAGGAGGGTGAGCAGCGGACGCACGGCGGGCTCGTCCCGCACCGGGGTCTCGGCGGTGGCGGCGCCCACCGGCACGCCGGCCTGGGCGAGCGCCCGACGGAGGGTGGCCGCCCGTCCGCTCCCGCGGACCACGACCGCCATCTCCGTCCACGGCAGGCCGTCGACGAGGTGGGACCGTCGCAGGGCGGCGGCGATGTGGCTGGTCTCCTGGGCTGCGGACCGGAGCAGCGCCACGTCGACGGAGGCGCGCGCCGGACGGGCCCGCACGGAGCGTTGCTCTCCCCCACCGAGGGCGCCGATCCGGCGCACCACGCGCCCGGCCACCTCGGCGATCGGTCCGGGCAGGCGGTGACCTTCGGCCAGCACCAGGGTCTCTCGCGTCAGCCTCCCCGGCACCGCGCTGCCGAGTGCCTCCCAGCCCTGCGCGAGGAAGCGCGGGTCGGCCCCGCGGAAGGTCTGCACCGCGGAGTCCGGGTCTCCGAGCAGCACGATGCGAGGTCCCCCACGCGCCAGCACCCGGAGCAGGCGGGCAGCCGCAGAGGTCATCTCCTGGGCGTCGTCGACGACGACGAGCCGCAGTCGCTCCTGCAGGCGGGTCAGCGCCGCCGGGTCGTCCTCGAGGAGATCAGCCGCCGCAGTGAGCACCCACGCCGGATCGTAGGAGCCGTGTCGCCCGAGCGCCGTCACCTGGTCGTACTCGCGCAGCACCCGGGACGCCGCCACCCACTCGGGGCGGTCGCGCTCGAGCCCGAGGCGCAGCAGGTCGTCGGGCCCCTGGCCGTGCTCAACCGCCCGCATGAGCAGGTCGCGCAGCTCGTTGCGGAAGCCACGGGTGCCGAGCGCATCTCGCACCGACGCCGGCCACTCCGGTCCCGGGGCGTCACCTGAGGCATGACCAGCGAGCAGGTCGCGCAGGATCGCGTCCTGCTCCGGGCCGTTGAGCAGGCGTGGCGCAGGGTCGCCGCGCAGGGCCGCCTCAGCACGCAGGATGCCGAACCCGACCGCCTGCCACGTGCGGGCGAGCGACTGCGTCGAGGTGCCGGCCAGTCGAGCAGTGACCCGCTCGCGCAGCGCCCCGGCGGCCGTCCGCGTGGCACCGATGACGAGGCACTCGTCGGCTCGTGCCCCCGCGGTCACCGCCGCCACGACCAGCTCGACGGCGAGGACGGACTTGCCGGTGCCCGGACCGCCGAGGACCCGGATCACCGTCGCGGTCGAGTCGACCACCCGTCGCTGCGACGGGTCGAGGGACACCTCGCCGGCGGGGTGCGCGGGGGCTCGGCGAAGGATGACCACGAGGGGATTCCATCACGAGGCGACGACAGCAGGTCGTATGCCGCCCAGCCCGCCCCGCGCCCACCGCGCGCCGGGCGCGGGGCGCGGGGCG
>NZ_JAPFQL010000095.1 GCF_028446585.1 Intrasporangium calvum | reverse complement strand
TCCCCCCTTTCAATCGAAAGAGCAGTTCGCGACAACGCTTTCGTATGCCGCTGGGCTGGCCCCCGATCGAAAGAGCAGTTCGCGACGGGGTTGGTCCTCAGGCCGACCGCGCTCTGAGCCGTCTCGCGCGGATTTCGGCCAGCTGCAGCATCCGCCGGCTGAAGAAGCGCGGATGGCAGGCGGCCAGGTCGAGGGCATCGTGCGAGACGCCGAGCAGGTCAGCCACCCGTCGTACGAGCGCAATTCGGGTCGCGACCGAGTTGACGTCGTCGTTCCACACCGGCACGACCGTCCAGCCGTCATCCTCGAAGCCCGCGAAGCGCACGCCGTCCGCCGCGCGTTGCTCGTCGCTGTCGTGGAACTCCCGGCCTTGGTACTCAAGGATGACGCGCTGACCCGACCATCGCAGGTCCGGCCGACCGAGCCAGGTCCCGTCCTCCGTGATGACCGCCCGGTTGAGTTCCGGCTCGGGCAGCCCCGCACGCACGAGAACAAGGCGCGTCCTCGTCTCCCCGGGCGACTCCGCACCGACGCGAATCTCCTCCAGCGCCTCGAGGAGGGTGAGCTTGCCCCGTGGGCGCTGCCGAGCCGACAGAGCGGCGCGAAGCGGTTCGACCGACCCGAGCCGATTGGCGATGGCGTCCCCCATCACGATGAGGTCGTCGAGTCCGACCGGGCTGCCGACCCGGACGAGCTCTCCCATGTCAACCCAGGTGTCCGCAAGCCCGATGGTCTCCGCGCCGCTCACCTCGACGACTTCGCGCGCCCAGAGCCCGCGGTGACCGATGATGCCGACTCGGCGAACGGCGCCATCGCGGGCGTCCCTCATGACGTGGAGGCGTTCGTCGTCCTCCATGGCTGGTGACATGGGCAGCCCGTGAAGTCGGGCTGCCGTCAGGTGGGAGAAGGCGAAGCACTCCAGCGCCAGGCCCACAGCGTTGCAGCGTTCCTGGACCGTGGCCAACGGCGTGAGCGAACGGACACCGCGGGTCGGGGCTTCGAGCGACATGCGCTGGACCTGGCGATACGTCAGCCCCCAGACCGTCGCCATGGCGACCGAGAACGGCTTGGTGTGGAGGCTCGGCGGGAGTTCGGCTGCTGCCATGAGTTCGATCGTGGACGATTCGGCGGCGTTCCGTTCAAGGCGCGGCTCGAAGCTGTGGATAACTCAGGCGAGGACCTCGGGATGTGTCGCGAACTGCTCTTTCGATCAGGCGCGTGCCACGATGGGGCGGTGAGCCTCGCGATCACCACGGCCCGGCCCGAGTCCGCCCTGCTCGACCTGCCCTGGTCGATCCCGCTCGAGGACTGGCCCGAGTCGGTGCTCGCCGCGCTCCCCCGCGGCATCTCGCGGCACGTCGTCCGGTTCGTCCGGCTCGGCAACCGGGTCCTGGCCGTCAAGGAGATCAAGTCCGAGCTGGCCGACCGCGAGTACGTCATGCTTCGCAACCTGCGCCGCCTCGAGGTGCCGTCGGTCGAGCCGTTCGGCGTGGTCCACGGACGGGTGGCCGAGGACGGCACGCCGCTCGACTCGTGCCTGATCACCCGGCACCTGCAGTACTCGCTGCCCTACCGCGCGCTCTACAGCCAGTCGCTGCGGCCCGACACTGCGGTGCGGCTCATGGATGCGCTCGCCCTGCTCCTCGTCCGCCTCCACCTCGAGGGCTTCTGGTGGGGCGACGTCTCATTGTCCAACACGCTCTTCCGGCGGGACGCGGGCGCCTTCGCGGCCTACCTCGTCGACGCCGAGACCGGCGAGCTCCACCAGCGTCTGAGCGACGGTCAGCGCGAGCACGACCTCGACATCGCGCAGGTCAACATCGCGGGCGAGCTGATGGACCTCGAGGCGGGTGGCTTCCTGGAGGAGCAGGCCGACCCGTTCCAGGTCGCCGCGTCGATCATCGAGCGCTACCACTCGCTCTGGGAGGCCCTCACGGGCACCGAGCGGTTCGAGGCCGGTGACCGCTGGCGGGTCGACGAACGGATCCGCCGGCTCAACGACCTCGGCTTCGACGTCGACGAGCTGTCGATCACCACGGACATCGGCGGCACCCAGATCCAGATCACGCCCAAGGTCGTCGACGCCGGGCATCACTCACGTCGCCTCCTGCGCCTGACCGGCCTCGACGTCGGCGAGAACCAGGCCCGCAGGCTGCTCAACGACCTCGACGCCTATGCCGCCGCGACGGACCGGCAGGGTGACGACGACGAGATCGTGGCCCACGAGTGGCTGACGAAGATCTACGAGCCGATCACTCGGGCCGTGCCGCGCGAGCTCGCGGGCCGGCTCGAGCCGGCCGAGATCTTCCACGAGGTCCTCGAGCACCGGTGGTACATGAGCGAGCGGGCCGGCCACGACATCCCCATCGAGGCAGCCCTCGACGACTACGTCGCGACGGTGCTGCCGGGCAAGCCGATCGAGAAGTCTGTCGTGGGCGTGGACACGGTCGAGATGCCCGTCATCGCCTGGGACGACTGACCCGCTCCTCGGCTCGCGCATCGGCTCGCCCCGCGTCGTCGGCCGGGAACGACAGGATCTGCCCGAAGAGGACCACCCCCCACAGCGCGAACGTCGCGACGTGGACGACCGTGCACCACAGGCAGATCGCGTAGATCCGGAACAGCTCCGCCCACACTAGGTAGAGCGCCATCACCAGACCGACGGTCAGCACCGCGAACCGGACCCGGTCGAGCCACGGCTCTGGGCGCCGCCACGCGGACGGCAGCATGAGCACCGTCACGGCCACGAAGAAGAGCAGGCCGAGCAGCGCCACCGGGACCCCGAGGAACATCGACCAGGCGCTCTCGGTCACCTTGGCGCAGTCGACGACCTCGGTGACCGTGCAGGCGAGGGTCGCGTTGCCCGTGTAGTGCTCGAAGGTGAGGTAGGCGGAGACCAGCAGCCCCACCACCGAGAGGGCGAGCGAGGTGGGGACGAGCCACCGCGGCCGGACCATCACTTCTGGACCAGGGCCGCCGCTGCCGTGACGCCGGGGCTCGTGCACACGTTGGCCGGCTGGCCGCCGGTCAGCTGGCAGACCTGGGCCGAGATCATGTTGGCGCTCGCATCGACGGACTTGCCGAGGTCGCCGGCGCCGGTCTCCATCTGCGCGGCGATCTCGTTCCACCCGTCGTCACCGGTGTGCTTGAGGAACGGATCGAGGGGGATGCCGGAGCCGGGCAGCTCGTGCGTCCCGTAGAACGTCCAGGGGATGCCGCCCTGCGGGTTGTGCTTCTTGAACAGGGCGTCGACGTCCGCAGGGAGGGTCTGCAGCGGCTTGAACTCCCGGTCCTTGGTCTCCCACGCGTTGAAGGTGAGGTAGTCGCTCGTGTAGGTCGACTCGGTGAAGGTGACCGTCGGGATGTTGCCGTCGTTGGTCGCCGAGCGCGTCGGGGCCAGGCCCTCGAAGGTGCCGAAGCGGGACAGCGCGGCCACGATGGCCCACCGCTCCGAGGCGCAGTAGGGGCAGAACTCCGCGCCGACGTAGATCATCCGCGGCTTGCCGTCCGCGGTGAGGACCTCGCCGCCCTGGACCTTCTGCGGCACCGCGTTGGCGTCCGTCGGCGCGCCGGCGGCGTCGAAGGTCGCGGCCGGGATCGCGGTGACCTTGGCGATGAACGCCGAGCCCGCGCCCGTTCCGGTGCTACCGGCGGTCCCGTTGGTCTTGGCGTTGTTCGAGATGGCGAAGCCGACGGCGACGGCGATGATGACGACCACCACGGCGACGGCGGCGGCGATCATCTGCTTCTGCTGCCGCTCCTTGCGGGCCTGCGCGGCACGCATCTCAGCAGCGCGCGCCGTGACCTCGGCGCGATTGCTCTTCCCCACAAGACACCCCATCAGGTTAGTTACTACGCGTCGTAGCAGACCCTAACACCGGTCGGAGACACCCGCTCACCGATCCTGGGGTGCCTCCCACCACACCGTATGCCGCTGGGCTCGGTCCCCGGGAGAGGCACCGTCAGGCGCGGCGCTGGCGGGCGATCTCGTAGAGGGCGACGCCCGTGGCGAGGCCGGCGTTGAGGGACTCGACGGCCGAGCTCATCGGGATCGAGACGATCTGGTCGCACGTCTCCCGGACGAGGCGGGACAGCCCCTTCCCCTCGGAGCCGGTGACGACGACGAGGGGTTCGGCGGCGAGCGTGAGGTCGGGCAGCTCGACGTCACCGTCCATGTCGAGACCGAGGATGAAGAAGCCGGCCTTCTTGAAGTCCTCGAGCGCGCGGGTGAGGTTGCCCGCCTTGGCGACGGGGATCCTCGCCGCGGCTCCGGCTGACGTCTTCCAGGCGGACGCGGTCATGCCGACCGAACGGCGCTCGGGCACCACCACGCCGTGCCCGCCGAACGCGGCGACGGATCGGACGATCGCGCCGAGGTTGCGGGGGTCGGTGATGCCGTCGAGCGCGACGACCAGGGGGATGCCCGGCTGCTCGGGGTCGATGAGGTCACGGGGGTCGGCGTACTCGTAGGGCGGGACCTGAAGTGCGAGCCCTTGGTGGACCGCGCCGTCCGTGAGCCGGTCCAGCTCACCGCGCGGGGTCTCGAGGATCGCGAGCCCTCGCTCAGTCGCGAGCTTCAGCGCCTCCTTGACCCGGTCGTCGGAGTCGATGCGGGTCGCGATGTACATGGTCGACACCGGGATGTCCGCACGGAGCGCCTCGACCACGGAGTTGCGGCCAGCCACCATCTCGCTCGAGCCCTTGGTGCGGCGGGGCGCGCGGCCGGCGGTGCCGGATCCGCGCGAGCCGGCGCCTGCCCCGCCCTTGGCGACGGCCTTGGCCCGCTTGTGCGCCGGGTGGTACTCGCGGTCGACGGCCTTGGGCGTCGGACCCTTGCCCTCGAGCCCGCGGCGGCGCTGGCCACCGGAGCCGGCAGCCGGCTTCTTGCCGCCCTTGCGTACAGCGCCGCGACGCTGCGAATTGCCTGCCATGTCAGCCTTCCTCGCCGTCGCCGCTGGTGGCGCCGGACCCGTTGGTGCGAATGAGTGCCCACTGCGCACCGGCCGGCGTGTCCGTGATGGAGATGCCGACGGCGGCGAGCTCGTCGCGGATCGCGTCGGCGCGCTCGAAGTCGCGCTCCTGACGAGCCGACTGGCGTTCGTCGAGGCGGGCCTGGACGAGCGCGTCGAGGGCCGCCTCCGCAGCCGACGCCGTCGAGTCCTGTGCCGCAGCCCAGTTCGGGGCCAGCGGGTTGATCCCGAGGACCTCGGCCATCGCGGCGACGCTCGCGGCGGCGGCCAGCGCCGCCTCGTCGTCCCCCTCGTCGAGGGCGACGTTGCCGGCGCGGACCGTGTCGTGGATGGCCGCGAGCGCGCCGGACACCCCGAGGTCGTCGTCCATCGCGGCCGTGAACTCTGCGGGGAGGAGCGCCCGGGCCTCGGCTGCCCCCGCCGGCCGCGCGATCTCCCCACGGCGGGCGGCCCGCTCCAGGAAGCCCTCGATCCGCTCGACCGCAGCGGCCGCCTCGTCGAGAGAGCCGGAATGGTACTCGATGGTGGACCGGTAGTGCGCGGCCGTCAGGTAGTAGCGCAGCACGATCGGGCGGGTGTTCTCGAGCAGGTGACGCACCTCGAGGGCGTTGCCGAGGGACTTCCCCATCTTCTCGCCCTTGACGGTGACCCAGGCGTTGTGGAGCCAGTAGCGGGCGAAGCCCAGGCCAGCCGCCCGGGACTGGGCCTGCTCGTTCTCGTGATGCGGGAAGCGCAGGTCGATGCCACCACCGTGGATGTCGAACTCGTCGCCGAGCCACCGGCGGGCCATCGCGGAGCACTCGAGGTGCCAGCCGGGACGGCCCGAGCCGAACGGGGTCGGCCACGACGCGCTGACCGGCTCGTCGGCCTTGCGGCCCTTCCACAGGGCGAAGTCACGAGGATCGCGCTTGCCGCGAGGGTCGGCATCCTCGGCCGCCACCATGTCGTCGAGGGACTGGTTGGACAGCGAGCCATAGTCCGGCCACGAGCGGACATCGAAGTACACGTCTCCGGACCCGTCTGGCGCCGGGTAGGCGTGACCCTTCTCGATGAGTGTCTCCATGAGGGAGACCATGTCGGGGACGTGGCCGGTGGCCCGCGGCTCGTAGGTGGCCGGCTTGACGCCCAGCGCGTCGAGGGCGTCCGTCGTCAGGCGCTCGTTGCGGTAGGTGAGCGCGAACCAGTCCTCACCCGCGTCGGCGGCCTTGCGCAGCACCTTGTCGTCGATGTCGGTGACGTTGCGGATCAGGGTGACGTCGTAGTCGTGGCCCGTCTCGAGCCAGCGCCGCAGCACGTCGAAGGCGACCGCGAAGCGGATGTGACCGATGTGCGGGGCACCCTGCGTCGTGAGTCCACAGATGTACATGCCGACCTTGCCGCTCTCGCGCGGGACGAACTCGCGCAGCTCACGGGTGGCGGTGTCGAACAGTTGGAGACTCACCCGCGTGAGTCTATCGGCGCGGAGCCGGTCCCCTGTGCGGCCAGAGGTACGGCCGAGTCGACGAGGGGACGGACGGCAATGCAACCGCAATGTTCGATTTCCCCCATTCGGGCCGTGCGTGGTGGAAGATCACGAACGGACTGCTGCAAGCCGGTCCACTCGTCGGCGTCACGGGGCACGCCGGAATCCAAAGGGAGAGTTCATGAGGAACAGCACGGTCGCGCGTCATCGCCGACGCGCCGTCGCCGTGGTGCCCACCATCGCCCTCGCAGCCGCTGGTCTGGCTGCGACGTCGGTGTCCGGGGCCGCCACAGCGGCACCTGCCGAAGCGCCAACCGGCGCCTCGGTGTCGAGCGACTACTACATCAACTATGCCGCTCCACAGGTCGAGCGGGCGTACGCCAACGACACGGTGGTCGGCACGCCCGGCAGAGGCAAGCAGGTCGACGTCCAGGACGTCGTCGCTCGTGGTGAGGCCTTCGACCGGAAGCACGCCCAGGGCAACCCGGTCACGGCACGTCAGCTGGCCAGGCTGGAGGCCGAGGCGATCAGCACCGGCAAGAGCCCCAAGCAGCTCAAGAACCGCTACAAGGGCGCGAAGGCGACGCAGGAGGCCAAGCTCCTGACGATCCTCGTCGAGTTCAACGAGAACGCCAACGACGACTTCTCGGAAGAGTACGTGCCGGAGTACTGGGGCGCCACGACCTGCAAGCCGGGCGAGGTGGTCAACGGACCGCTGCACAACAAGATCCCCAACCCCGCCGAGGGGGCTCAGAAGGACAACAACTCCTTCTGGGTCGAAGACTTCTCCCCGGAGCACTTCGACAAGATGCTCTTCACTGACGAGGGCATCACCGAGCGAGTCCGCATGGACCTCACCGGCCCCGACGGGAAGCCCGGCATCGACATCTCGGGCTACACGATGAAGGCGATGTACGAGGAGATGTCCAAGGGCGCCTACACCGTCAGCGGTGAGGCCACCCCGTGGATCAAGGTCGACCACTCCGAGGGCTGGTATGGCGCGACCCGCTGCTTCAAGAACGAGGAGGGCGTCTACGAGGCTGGCGCCTACCAGGGCATGCAGGGCCACCCCGACAACCCCCTCGGGCCGGGCCAGCTGCCGATCGACGCCGTCAAGAAGCTCGCCGAGATGGACCCCGAATTCCCGTGGGCCGACTACGACATCGAGGACCAGGGCGACTTCGACGGCGACGGCAACTACTACGAGCCGGACGGGATCATCGACCACGTCGTGCTCGTCCACGCTGGTGCGGACAAGTCCGGTGGTGGCGGCGCCGAGGGCACCTACGCCATCTGGGCGCACTCGTCGGCCGTCGCCGGTGGCGCCCCGATCCCCGGCACCGACCTGCGCCTGTCCAACTACATCGTCCAGCCCGAGGACTCCGGCGTCGGTGTCTTCGCCCACGAGTACGGCCACGACCTCGGTCTGCCGGACCTCTACGACACCGGCAGCGGCGGCGACTCCGACGTCGACTTCTGGGACCTGATGAGCTCCGGCTCGCACTCCGGCCCGATCTTCCAGTCGATGCCGACGCACATGGGCCTCTGGGACAAGTGGGTCCTCGGCTGGGCCGACCCGATCCAGATCAACCCGGGGGACGATGCCAAGTCGGTCATCGTCGGGCAGAACTCGCGCCCGCTCAAGGGCACTGCTGACGGTGTGAAGATCAACCTTCCCCGGAAGGTCGTCACGCTGGCCACCCCGCACAGCGGCGACAACATGTGGTGGAGCAACAACGACCAGGACTGGGCCAAGAACACCCTGACCCGGACCATCGAGGTGCCCGACGCCGCCGACGCCAAGTTCTGGATGTGGAACGACTACGTCATCGAGGACGACTGGGACTACGGCTTCGTCGAGGTCTCGACCGACGGCGGCAGCACGTGGACCGAGCAGCAGGTCTACAACGCCGAGGGTGTGGCGGTCACCACGAGTGACACGTACTCCGACCCGAACGGCCGGATGGCCGACTACGGCGGCAAGAAGTACGGTCTCACCGGCCACACCGACGGTTGGGAGCACCACTACGTCGACCTGTCGGCCCACGCGGGCAAGACCATCCAGGTTCGGCTCCTGATCGCCACCGACGCTGCGTTCCTCGAGCGTGGCTGGTTCGCCGACGACTTCTCCGTCACCGGCGGCGGCGCCACGACGTGGTCCGACGACGTCGAGAGCGGTTTGGGCGACTGGACCGCGGCCACCGGGACGTTCGTCAACGGTTCACCCCTCGGCGCCGGCTGGATCATCGACCCCGGCACGAGTTCGCGGGCGCAGTACTACCTCGTCGAGTGGCGCAACTTCGACGGGTTCGACGAGGGCCTGAAGTACGCCTACGACACGACGTACATGGACGCCGAGGGCCAGTGGAAGGTCGAGCGGATCAAGTACAACGCGCCCGGCGCCCTGGTCTGGTACCGCGACACGTCCTACGGCAACGCCAACCACGTGCTCAACAACCTCACCGCTCTGCCGAGCGGTGGGGCCAAGGGTGGCCTGCTCATCGTCGACAGCCACTACGAGCCGCTGCGCCGCTCGGGCGCCAACGGCGACGCGGACCCGTCGACGCTGAAGAACCTGCCGTCCCGTCCCCAGTCGTCGAATGCCGCCTTCGGGCTCCAGCCGACGTACGAGTTCGCCGAGTGCCAGCTCAACAAGGAAGGGGCCGAGGTGTGCAACAGCTTCGGCCAGCAGGCGCCGGTGAAGACCTTCACCGACAACCAGGGTTGGGTCCCAGGCCTCGAGTTCCGCCCGGGTGTCGGCTACTTCTGGCGCGATGCAGACGCATCGGCCGTGGTCCCGTCGAGGGACAACGCGCCGTACACGACGCGGATCGTCCTGGCGGACGGGAGCCCCGCCACCGGCCGGTATGGCCTCAACTTCGGGTTCACCCTGACCGGCACGGGCAACCCGGCCGACTCCGACGCCGGCTACGGCACCTTCGTCACCGTGGCGAAGGCGATGTTCGGCAACCAGGCTGCCCAGATCAAGATCACGCCGCCCACCCCGTGAGCGACTGATCGGTCACCGGCCACATCGACAGGGCCCGTCCCCCCCTCGCGGGGGGGGCGGGCCCTCTCGCTACCCATTCCCAACAGAGCGTCAGGGGCGGTAGATGACCAGGGCCGTGGCGATGGCCGCGATCCCCTCGTTGCGCCCTGTGAGGCCCAGCCCATCGGTCGTCGTCCCGCTGACGGACACGGGCGCCCCGACCGCCTTGGACAGCAGCTTCTGAGCCTCGTCGCGACGGGTGCCGATCTTGGGCCGGTTGCCGACGACCTGCACTGCGACGTTGCCGATGGTGAACCCCGCGAGCCGGACCAGCCGGACGGCCTCGGTGAGCAGGGTGACACCGGACGCCCCGGCCAGCTCTGGGCGGTCGGTGCCGAAGTGCGCCCCGAGGTCACCGATGCCCGCGGCGGAGAACAGCGCGTCGCAAGCGGCGTGAGCGGCCACGTCGGCGTCGGAGTGGCCTTCGAGGCCCCGCTCCCCCGGCCACAGCAGGCCCGCGATCCAGAGCTCCCGGTCGGACCCCTCGGGGGCGAACCCGTGGACGTCGACCCCGATGCCGACCCTGGGCAGCCCGCTCACGTCAGGCCTCGGACTTCCAGTCGATGGGCGCGCGGTGCAGCTTGTGCGGCGCGGCCTGCGCGACCGGCTTGACGGTCAGGACGTCGATGTTGACGTGCTGCGGCAGCCCCACGACGAAGGCGACACACTCCGCGACGTCCGCGGCCACGAGCGGCCGGTCGACCCCTTCGTAGACCTTGTCCGCCGCGGCCTGGTCGCCGTGCAGCCGGGTCAGGGAGAACCCCTCGGTGTGGACCATGCCCGGGCGAAGGTCGGTGACGCGCACGTGCTCACCGTTGAGCTCGAGCCGGAGCGTCTGGGACACGACCGAGGTGCCGTGCTTCGCGGACGTGTAGCCGGCCCCGCCCTCATAGACCAGCTCCCCGGCGATGGAGCTGACGTTGACGATCGTGGCGCGCGGGGACCGGCGCAGGAGCGGCAGCACGGCCTGGGTCACCCGGACCGTGCCGAGGACGTTGCTCTCGTACATCTGCCGCCACTCCTCGAGGTCGCCGTCCTCGACGCGACTGACGCCGAGCGCCCCGCCGGCGTTGTTGACGAGCACGTCGCACCGGGGCAGCGTCGACACCGCGGCACGCACGGACTCGTCCGACGTGACATCCATGACGACCGCCGAAGCGGAGCCGGGATGGTCGACGTTGATGGCCGTGGCGGTCTCCTCCAGCGGCTCCCGGCGCCGGCCGGTGATGACGACCTTGAAACCGTCGGCGGCGAGCCGGCGAGCCGTTGCCGCGCCGATGCCGGTCCCCCCTCCGGTGACCAGGGCGATGGGGTCGGACGTCTCGTCAGCGCTCACCCTGCGAGGATACGGGCCGCTGTCTCGAGGTCGCCGGGGGTCGTCACCTTCAGGGCGAGCGCGTCGCCGTCGACGACGAGCACCCGCTCGCCGAGCCGCTCGACGAGCCCGGCGTCGTCGGTGGCATCACTCGACACGGCGTGGGCCCGCTCGAGGACGTCGCGCTGAAAGCCCTGCGGCGTCTGCACCGCGCGCAACCGCGTCCGGTCCGGAGTGCCGACGACGTGCCCGGACTCGTCGACCTCCTTGATCGTGTCGACGACGGGCAGCCCGGGGACGACAGCCGGCGCGCCCGCCTGCACCGCCGCCACGACGCGGTCGAACAGCGAGCCTGGGGCCAGGCAGCGCGCTGCGTCGTGGACGAGGACGACCCCCACCTCGCCCGAGAGCGCCGCCAGGCCGGCCGCGACCGAGTCACCGCGCTCCGCTCCCCCCGCGACCACCCGCATCTCAACTCGAGTGGCCCCAGTGTCCACAGCCTCGGAGACCTCGCCGCTGTGGAGACCGGGGCCACTCGACGAGTCGGGCGAGCCGGGCGTGTGGATACCCGGGCCACTCGAGGAGGCGACCCGGGGCTGGGAGCGAGCCCAGCGGCATACGGAATCTGCCTCGTCGACCCACCCTGCCGGCGCGACGACGACGATCTCGACCACGTCCGGACACGCCAATGCCCCCCGCAGGGCGTGCCCCAGGAGGGGCACCCCCGCGAGGGGCACGAAGGCCTTGGGCACGTCAGCGCCCAGACGGCTACCAGAACCGGCGGCGACGATGATGAGGCCGACCGCCGCCGACTCGGGATGCATCAGGAGGCGAGAACCTCGTCGAGGATCGACTCGGCCTTGTCCTCGTCCGTCTTCTCGGCGAGCGCGAGCTCGGAGACGAGGATCTGGCGAGCCTTGGCGAGCATGCGCTTCTCACCTGCGGAAAGGCCACGGTCCTGGTCGCGGCGCCACAGGTCACGGACGACCTCGGCCACCTTGATCACGTCACCGGACGCGAGCTTCTCGAGGTTCGCCTTGTAGCGGCGGGACCAGTTGGTCGGCTCCTCGGTGTGCGGCGCCCGCAGGACCTCGAAGACCCGGTCAAGACCCTCCTGGCCCACGACGTCGCGGACGCCGACGAGGTCGCAGTTCTCCGCGGGAACTTCAATCGTCAGATCACCCTGAGCGACCTTGAGCTTGAGGTAGAGCTTGTCCTCTCCCTTGATCGTGCGTGTGTTGATCTCTTCGATCAGTGCCGCCCCATGGTGGGGGTACACGACCGTCTCGCCGACCTTGAAAACCATGTGCTGTTTTCCCCTTTCGCGACCTACAGATTATCACGAAACGGCGTCAGCGGCGATCCGGCGGCGTGACATCTGCGCAGGTCAGAGGCTTGAAGGTGGCTGGTTCGCCACATGTTCACGTCTTGACAACCACGCCGTTGCCGTGCTGTCGCAGGGGCATTCGAACGCCTGCGCTGACTGCTGCCGTCCGCTTGACGGGGTCTGCGGCGGCCTCCGCGCGATCCGCCGGTAGGCTGTCGTCCGTGATGCGCCGAATCCTCGCCCCGACCTCCGCGCCCGCCATCCGCGCCCGCCGCGTGGCGGCCGCCATCGGTGGTCTCGCCGTCGCCACCCTGGCGAGCGGCTGCATGGTGTTCAACCCGGTCCAGACCGACGTCATCTACGAGCCCGCCGACGGCGTGTCCGCCGACGTCGGTTCCGTCGCCGTTCGCGACCTCGTCCTCGTCGGCTCCGGCGACGGCACGTTCGTCGTGTCGGGAGCCGCCTACAACGGCGGCGCCGAGCCGGTGACCCTGCAGGTCGCGCCCCAGGGCGAGGGCGCTGCTGCCGGTTCCGAGGTCCAGGTGCGCCCGCGTGAGCAGCTCAACCTCGCGACCAAGGGGCTGCGGTTCGACGGCCTCGACACCGAGCCCGGCTCGATGCTGCCGGTGGCCGTGACCACCCGCCCCGGCGGCACGGCGGTCGTCAACGTGCCCGTCCTTGCC
>NZ_JAPFQL010000094.1 GCF_028446585.1 Intrasporangium calvum | reverse complement strand
CGCAGCACCCCCATCGAAAGAGCAGTTCGCGACACGTCGCGAACTGCTCTTTCGATCAGAGGAGGCCTTCGCTCTTGAGCCAGAGGTAGTGGTCGGCGAGCTTGGCCGGCAGCTCGTCCGCCTCGGCGTCGATGACGTCGACGCCCATCCGCTCGAGGGCGGCAGCGACACGGGCCCGTCGAGCCAGGGAGCGCTCAGCGGCCGAGGCTCCGTAGGCCTCCGTGACCGTGCTGCGCCGCACGAGCATGGCTCCGACGGCGGGATCGGCGACGCTCGCGAGGACGACGCGGTGCCGGGCGACGAGCGCCGGGATGACCGGCAGCAGGCCCTCCTCGACGGCCGCGGGCTCCAGCGGGGTGAGCAGGACGACGAGGGACCGCTGGTGGTGGCTGCTGACCACCGCCGCTGCGAGCCCGGACCAGTCGGCCTCGACGATCGCTGGGTCGATCGGCGCCAAGGCCGACACCACCTCTGCCAGGGGGTTCGTGCGCTCGGCCGAGCCGATCACCCGCACCCGGACCCGTTGGTCCCCGGCGATGACGTCGACCCGGTCGTGCGCGTGCGAGGCGAGCGCGGTGAGCAGGAGCGTGGCGTCCATCGCGGCGTCGAGGCGGGGAACGTCCCCGACCCGACCCGCGCTGGTCCGCGAGGTGTCGACGACGACGACGATGCGGCGGTGCTGCTCCGGCTGCCACGTCCGGACCACCACCGAACCGCGGCGTGCCGTGGCCCGCCAGTCGATCGACCGCACGTCGTCGCCCTCGACGTAGTCGCGGAGCGAGTCGAACTCGGTGCCCTGGCCGCGGCGCCGCACCGCGGAACGGCCGTCGATCTGCCGGAGCCGGGAGAGCTTGCTCGGCAGGTGTCGCCGCGAGTGGAAGGGGTGGAGCACCCGGACCGAGCCGGGCACGGGGAAGGAGGCCTGGCGGGCAGCGAGACCGAGTGGGCCGAAGAGGCGCACGGTGACCAGGTCCGCGTGCCGGTCGCCGCGACGGGTGGGGCGCAGTCGCGTCGCCAGCCGGATCCGGTCGCCGGCGCGGAGGCGAAGGTCGTGGCGGTCGTTCTCGGCGCCGGCTGACGGCTGCCAGGCATCCCGGACGCGGCCCCGCACCGACCTGGGGCTGGGGTTGGTCACGAGGAGCTCGCTCGTCGTCGCTTCGCCGAGCCGCACCAGCGGGCTGATGGACCGCTCGAGGATCAGCCGGCGTGGCGAGGGAGCGAGGGCCAGGTCGAACGCCGCGAGGACGATGACGCCAAGGGTCCACAGCAGCACGGTGCTCGCGGTCGGGCTCCACGCCAGGGCGACCGCGCCCAGGAGCACGAGCGCGGCGGCACGCGCCGTCAGGACCATGGCGTGCGATCTCCTCGGACCGTCACCGGGGCACCGCCACGGATCCGAGCGCGCTGTCGAGGACGGCCGCGACGCTCACTCCCTCGAGCTCCGCCTCGGGACGCAGGGCGAGGCGGTGCGCCAGGGTCGCGTGCGCCATCGCCTTGACGTCGTCGGGGGTGACGAACGTGCGGCGGTTGAGCCACGCCCACGCTCGACTGGTCGCGAGGAGCGCCGTGGCGCCACGGGGACTGACCCCGAGGGCCAGCGACGGGGAGCTGCGGGTGGCTCGGGCGATGTCGACGATGTAGCCCGCGATCTCCGGCGAGACGACGACCTGCTGGACGGCCGCCGCCCCCGCGGCGAGGTCGGCCGGGCCGGCCACGGCCGTGACCCCCGCCGCGGCGAGGTCGCGCGGGTCGAAGCCGGTGGCGTGGCGGCGCAGCACCTCGACCTCGTCCTCGCGTGACGGGACCGGCAGGCTCACCTTGAGCAGGAACCGGTCGAGCTGCGCCTCGGGCAGGGGGTAGGTGCCCTCGTACTCGACCGGGTTCTGGGTGGCGGCGACGAGGAAGGGCCGAGGCAGCGGTCTCGGGGTGCCCTCGACGGTGACCTGGCGCTCCTCCATGGCCTCGAGCAGCGCGGACTGGGTCTTGGGGGGCGTGCGGTTGATCTCGTCCGCGAGCAGGAGGTTGGTGAAGACCGGTCCCTCGCGGAAGGTGAAGTCGCTCGTCCGGGGGTCGAGCACGAGGGAGCCGGTCACGTCACCCGGCATGAGGTCCGGCGTGAACTGGACCCGCTTGGTCGTCACGTCCAGGGCGGCGGCAAGCGCCCGGACCAGGAGGGTCTTGGCGACTCCGGGAACGCCCTCGAGGAGGATGTGCCCCCGCGTCAGCAGCGCGACGATGGCGCCGGTGACCGCGGCGTCCTGGCCGACGACGGCCTTGCCCACCTCGGCCCGGACGGCGAGCAGGGAGTCGAGGGCCGCCGCCGCGTCGAGGTTGGTGGGTGTGCCGGCTGCGGGCGGCTGGGTGTCGGCGGGGATCTGGGTGTCAGTGGTGTGGTCGCTCATGCGTGTCGCACGTTCTCCTCGAGGTGGGCCAGCTGCTCGGCGAGCAGCACCAGGTCTCTGTCATTCGTCGGGGTGGGACCGTCGAGCAGCGCACGTATCTGGCTCGCCTCGCGGTTCGCGGTGCGGGCCACGGCTGCGACGACCTCGTCGGCGGTGGCGGAGGGCAGGCCGAGGCGGGCTGCCAGCCGCTGCACGGTCCCGGCGCGCAGGCTGCTCGCCGCCCGTTCACGGTCGCCGGCCCGGCGGTAGAGGCGCCCTCGGGCCTCGGTCGTCTCCACGGCCCGCACGACGACGGGCAGCGGCTCGGTGACGATCCGGCCGAGCCGCCGGCCGCGGGCGAGCGCGAAGGCGATGAAGGCAAGCCCGAGCAGGAGGGTCGCCGGCCCGAACCACTCGGGTATGCCGCGGTCCGAGGGGCGCAGGTTGCCGGACCCGTCCGGCACGTCGAGGTCGGAGATGTCCGGGAGGTACCAGACGAGTCGTGCGGTGCTGCCCAGGGCCCGGAGCCCGATGGCTGCATGGGACGCCTCGCCGACCCGGGCGTTGGTGAGGGCGTCGGCGGAGCCGAGCACCACGGTCTCCGGCTGCACGTTGGTCGATGGCAGGACGACCACGGCGGCGTCGGCGTTGTGGCCGGGGAAGCACCCGGCCGCGCCGGCCGGCAGCTGCGGTGTGCCGTCTGCACTGGTGTCGGTCGACTGGTAGAACGTCACCCTGGCGTCGAGCCGGTCGTCGCGGTCGATGAGGTCGGACCCGCAGTCGGCGGCCAGATCGACGCGGCCGCCGTCGCTGGGCGCGAGCCGGACCCCGAAGTCGCTCAGGGCGAAGGCGCTCGGCTCGAGGAGCACGAGCCGCGCCGCCTTGCTGGCGTGGCGGGACGCTCGATCGGCAGCTGCCTCGCCGAGGAAGTCGAACGACCCCATCAGCACGGTGGTCGTCGGACCGACTCCGGCGGCCTCGAAGTCCCGGATCGTGCGGACCACCTCGACGTCGACGCCTTGGTCCCGCAGGACCTGGGCCAGGGCTCGGGACCCTTGGCGTGAGGGGCTGTCGGGGTCGGCGAAGCCGCCGGAGCCGCCCCCGCTGGACGTGAGGGTCAGCAGCGTCACAGCCACGATGGCCGCGACGACGAGCAGGGCGGCCACACGCCATCTCCGACGGGTGTCGCGAACTGCTCTTTCGATTGAGTCAGCGGTGCGGGCTGGGGGCGACGCGAGCGGGCTGGTGGTCATCAGTCGACGACCGCATGGCTGAGGAACGGACGGGAGGTGCGGAGGCGCTCATCGAGGTCGGCGATGGACCGGGCGACAGCAGCGTCCACGTGGACGTCGCCGTAGCGGATGGCGTCGAAGTGGTCGGCCGCCCCGGCGAGAGCCGCGGCCTCGTCGGGCAGGAGACCGGCGAGTGCCACGCTCACCTCGTGGGCGGTGCGCCCGGGGCTGTCGTCGATGATGGCGCGCTCGGCGGCCGACGCCGCGATGGCCCGGAACCAGTCCGCCGCTGCGTCGTCGACCGCGCCGGCCTCGAAGGCGGTGCGAGCCCGGGCTCGGTAGGCGTCCGCATCGAGGTGAGGCTCGTCGAGCACCCCGCCCGCGCGGCCCTCGCCGGGCCCGACCTCCCGGCCGAGCCTGGCGTAGAGGACCACGCCGACCAGCGCTGCCAGCAGGGCGAGGAGCACGGGCAGGACCCACGTGGGCAGCTCGCCGCTGCCGCGCATCATCAGCTCACCGATCAGCTCACTGATCCAGTCGAGGACGCGTTGGAGCAGACTGCGGTCGTCGGCGTACTCCGGCTGGGACAGCTCCCGCAGGAGCCATTCGCGTGCCTCCTCGGCCGACGGGTCGACCGGCACGGACACGGGCCAGGCGCGCACGGTCAGGCGCTCGGCGGGGTCGGGACCTGCTGCATGAGCTGCACGTCGAGGCCCTCACACCGGATCCGCTGGTCGACGTAGAGCAGTGAGTCGACCCCGGAGACAAACGGCGTGATGAGCACGCCCTGGACGAGCATCGAGATCGCCTGGGTGAGCGGGACGATCCAGACGACCGAGTCGGCACCCGGTTCGCCGGGCGCGAAGAGGGCGATGACCCCGATCGGGGTGGCGACGATCGAGCCCGCGATCCCCGCGACGATCACTGTGAGGAACCGGATGCCGAGGATCCGCCAGAACGGCCTTCCCGCGGTCAGCCGCCACGAGCGGCTGATCGCTCGACGGGCACCGGCCGACTCGAGAACGACGATGGACACGGCGAAGCCGACCTTGACCCAGAGGTAGATGAACGCCGCGACGGCGGCAAGGCCGAGCACGACCGTGAGGACCACGCTCCCGGCACCGTCGCCTGCCGTCCAGATGCCGACGGCGCCAAGGAGGGCGAGGACCATGACGCCGGCCATCATCGCGATCACCAGGGCCGTCGTGCCGAGGGCCGCGAGGATGCGTCCGCGGGTCTGCTCCCAGGTCTGCCCGAGGGTGACCTTGCGCCCTTGGATGGCGTGGCCGATGACCAGGGCGACGAAGAGCGGCAGCAGGATGGAGACGACCCACATGCCGAGCGTCGGGATGTTGGCGGCGAGCGTGGCGGTCGCGAAGGCACCGGACGTGACGGAGGGGTCATCCGTGCCCAACGGGTCGGTGGCGAGGACCTCGGCGAGGTCGGCGCCTCCTCCGGCGAGCCAGATGGCCAGGGCGGTGGCCGGCACGAGGGCGAGTGTCGTCGTGATGAGGGCCAGGCCGAGGGTCGCACCGGGGTTGCCCCTCATCGTCGCGAAGACGCCGCTCCAGATCTCACTCATCGTGAGCGGCCGCAGCGGGATGATTCCGGGCCGGTACTCGAGCCGAGGGGGCGGTGGTGGGGGCGCTGGGCGATAGGGCCCGCCCCAGGGAGGCGGAGGAGGAGGCGGAGCAGGGGGCGGAGGAGGTGGGACCGATCCCGCGTCAGGCGGCACGGACGCGCGGTCCGGCGGCACCGGCCGTTCGGGGCCGCCGAAGGGCGAGGGGCCTGGGGCCGCCCAGCCCGGTTGGTCGCTCATCAGTCCTGTCCTCCCTGTGGTGCCCGAAATCTACCTCCCCGGCCGCATCGGTGCCCGGCCACGCCGCGCATCAGCCGACTCAGGGCCGTTTGAGTGACCGGCTCCGCCCACGGAACTCCGCCACCGCCTGCCCGTCCGACTCCCTCCGCACTGTGACGTCAGTGATTCCGTTGCGTCCGAAGGCCGCCCGCACCACGGCCTCCGCGACGAGCACGTCGCCCAGCCGGCTCGGGGCGATGAAGCTGATGTCCGCCCCGGCCGCCACGGTCACCGCCCCGCGGGAGTTGCAGGCCAGCGCGAACGTCGAGTCGGCGAGGGCGAAGACGAAGCCGCCGTGGCAGATGTCGTGCCCGTTGACCATGTCTGCCCGGACCGGCATCCGCACCACGGCGTGGTCCTGCTCGATGACGAGGGCCTCCATGCCGAGCCGCCGCGACGCCTCGTCGTCCACCCACATCTGGCGGGCGAAGGCGACACCTTCCTCAGTCGATGGACCGCTCATCCCAGCGTCCCGTCGAGCAGCGCCGGGCTCGGCCGGTAGCGCCCACCGGGGAAGGCCCGGTCGAGCTCCTCGATCTGGCGGGACACCACGGCGAGCCCGATCGCGCGGCCCCACTCGATCGGCCCGCGCGGATAGCGCGTCCCCAGCACCATGGCGATGTCGACGTCCGCCGCGGTCGCCTCGCCTCGCCCGACGAGGTCGGCGGCCTCGTTGACGAGCATGGCCAGAGTCCGCGCGAGCGGGTCGGTCTCGACCGGCCCGCCGACGAGTCGCTCCGCCAGCGTCAGATCGGGCTCACCTCCGACGAGAACGCCGTCAGCGGCATACGTGTAGACGCCCTCGCCCGACTTGCGACCGAGCCGGCCCGCCTCGACGAGGCCGCGCTGGAAGTCCGTCGGCGCGTAGCGTTCGTCCCGCCCGGTCTGCTCCCAGACGGAGGTGCCGACGGCGAGGTTGACGTCCTGGCCGATGAAGTCGGTCAGCTCGAGCGGCCCCATCGGGAAGCCGCCCCTCTCGCGGAGGATCCAGTCGATCGTCGCGGGGTCGGCCACCCCGGCCTCGACCATCCGCTGCGCCTCGCCGTAGAACGGCCGTGCCACCCGGTTGACGATGAAGCCGGGCGTCGAGGAGCAGCGGACGGGCGTCTTGCCCCACGCGCGCATCAGCGACATCGCCTCCTCGAGCACCGCCGCGCCGGACTGCTCGCCGTGGATCACCTCGACGAGGGCCATCACCTGCGGCGGGTTGAAGAAGTGGAGGCCGACGACCCGCTCGGGGTGGATGACGGCCTCGGCGATGGCCGACACGTCGATGCTCGAGGTGTTGGTGGCGAGGATGGTGGCGGCCGGCTGCGTGGCCCCGAGGTCAGCGAAGATCTTGCGCTTGAGGGCCAGGTCCTCCGGCACCGCCTCGATGACCAGGCCGCACTCCGGCAGCTCGTCCACCGAGCCCACGGGCGTCAGGCGCCGGCGCACGGTCGCCGCCTCCTCGGCCGTCAGCCGGCCCTTGGCGACCAGGCGGTCGAGCCCGCCCCCGAGCCGGTCGATCGCGGCGGCGGCGGCTCCCGGGGCGGCGTCCACGAGACTCACTTCGTGCCCTGCAGCGGCGGCCACCTGCGCGATGCCCGCACCCATCGCGCCGGCTCCGATGACGGCAACGTTCCTCACGTCCATGGGCCCCATCCTGCCGGGTCCGCCGAGGGCTCGGACAACGCCTAACCTTGAAGGCGTGACTGCACAGGCAACGAAGCCCACCCACCCGCTGCTCGACCAGCACGCCGGCGTCCTCGACGAGATCCGTCAGGCGCTCGCCACGCGGTCCTGGTACTCCCGCTACCCCGAGTCCCCGTCGCCGCGCGTCTACGGCGAGACGGCCGCGGCCGACGGCCTGGCCGCGTACGAAGCCCACCTCAACCGGCCGTATGCCGCTGAGCTGGCTTCCGGGGTCACCGGCAGCTTCGTGGGCAGCGAGGTCTCCCCCTACGGGCCGACGCTCGGCATCTCCTACCCGTCTCTGGACCTCGACGCGCTGTTCGCAGCCGCACAGGGCGCGATCCCGGCCTGGCGCGACGCCGGCCCCCAGGTGCGGGCCGCGGTGTGCGTCGAGATCGTCGACGCCATCAACAAGCGGTCCTTCGAGCTGGCCAACGCGGTCATGCACACGTCCGGCCAGCCGTTCGTCATGTCGTTCCAGGCGGGTGGCCCGCACGCTCAGGAGCGCGCGCTCGAGGCGATCGCCGCCGGTCTGGTCGAGCAGGAGCGGGTGCCGGAGTCGGTGGTCTGGGAGAAGCCGGCCAAGGACCGCGAGGGCAGGCCCGCGCCGATCCGGATGCAGAAGGACTACCGGGTCGTCCCGCGCGGCGTCTCGCTCGTCATCGGCTGCAACACCTTCCCGACCTGGAACGCCTACTCAGCGATCTTCGCCTCGCTCGTCACCGGCAACCCGGTCGTCATCAAGCCGCACCCGCGGGCGGTGCTGCCGCTGGCGATCACCGTCGAGGCGGCGCGGGGGGTGCTGGCCGCGGCCGGCTTCGACCCGGCGCTCGTCCAGCTCGCGGCCGAGGCCGACGGGCAGGGGCTGGCCAGGACCCTGGCCGAGCGCGACGAGGTCGCGATCATCGACTACACCGGCGGGCCGGCCTTCGGGGCCTGGCTCGAGGAGCGTGGGGCAGCCCTCGGCAAGCTCGTCTACACCGAGAAGGCCGGGCTCAACACCGTCGTCGTCGACTCGACGGACAACCTCAAGGGGATGCTCGGCAACCTCGCCTTCTCCCTGACGCTCTACTCCGGGCAGATGTGCACGGCGCCGCAGAACATCTACGTCCCGACCGACGGGATCGACACCGACGAGGGCCACCTGTCCTTCGACGAGTTCGGCGAGCGGCTCGGCGCTGCCGTGTCGCGGCTGACCGGGGACGACGCGAAGGCCGTTGAGCTCCTCGGTGCCACCGTCAACGACCAGGTCCGCGCCAACGCCGAGTCCCTCGAGGCGATGGCCGCCGAGGCGGAGGGCCGGGTCCTGCTCCAGTCGCGGCAGATCGTGCACCCCGTCTACGCGGAGGCCGTCGTCAGGGCGCCCGGGCTCGTCGCCGTCGACGTGCAACGTGAGGACGTCTACACCCAGGAGTGCTTCGGGCCGGTCGGTTTCCTCATCCAGACGGCCTCGACCGAGCAGTCCCTCGCGCAGCTCGCCGACACGGTCCGCGAGCACGGCGGCATGACGGCGTCGGTGTACTCCACGAGCGAGGACGTCCTCGAGGCGGCGCGCGAGGCAGCGGTGGCGGGCGGCGTGGCCCTGTCCGAGAACCTCACCGGCCAGATCTTCGTCAACCAGACGGCGGCCTTCTCGGACTTCCACGGCACGGGCGCCAACCCCGCGGCCAACGCCGCCTACACGGACTCGGCGTTCGTCGCGAACCGCTTCCGCGTCATCACCGCCCGCCGCCACGTCTGACCTGCTGCCGTGACGATCCTCGAGTCTGCTGTCGACCGGCCCGCCCTCCAGCGCCGGGTGATCCGGACGCTCGTGGCCACCCAGATCCTGGGCGGAGTCGGCATGGCGAGCGGCATCGCTGTCGGCGCCCTCCTCGCCGAGGAGCTCAGCGGCACCGAGGCGCTGGCCGGCGTGGGCACCACGTCGCAGGTCCTCGGCAGCGCCCTGATCACGATCCCCGTGGCGCGGGCGATCGCGGCTCGCGGACGCCGCGTCGGCCAGTCCCTCGGGCTGGCGGTCGCCTTCGTGGGTGCCGCCCTCGTGATCACCGCAGCGGTGGCCGGGTCCTTCCCCCTCTTCCTCGTGGGGATGTTCCTCTTCGGCGGCGGCACGACGGCCAACAACCAGGCCCGGTACGCCGCCGCCGACCTCGCCGCGCCGACGCACCGCGGGCGGGACCTGTCCATCGTCGTCTGGGCCACCACGATCGGCTCGGTCGCCGGACCCAACCTCGTCGGCCCCGGCGTCTCGGTCGCGCGACTCGTCGGCATCCCCGACCTGGCAGGGTCGTTCGTCTTCTCCCTCTGCGGCTTCCTCCTCGCCTGGGTCGTCGTCAGCCGGCTCCTGCGCCCCGATCCGCTGTTGACCGCGCGGGCACTCGAGGCGACGGAGCACGAGGAGCGAGCCCAGCGGCATACGGAGGGGCTGGCGGACGGCACCACGACGGGGCCGGCGCCCACGGCACCCAACCACGACGGCTCGATGGGACGCGGGCTCGCGGTCATCCGCGCCAACGCGCGGGCGCTCCGCGCGGTGCTCGTCATGGGACTCGGCCACCTCGTCATGGTCAGCGTCATGGTGATGACGCCCATCCACATGAAGCACGGTCACGCCGAGCTCGAGGTGATCGGCTTCGTCATCTCGATCCACATCCTCGGGATGTACGTCCTGTCGCCCGTCGTCGGGACCGCCGTCGACCGGTGGGGCGGCCAGCTCGTCGCGATGGTCGGCGGTGCGGTGCTCACGCTGGCCGCCGTCCTCGCGGCGCTGTCGGACGCGGGATGGTCTGCGCTGCTGCTCGCTGCGCTGTTCCTCCTCGGCGTCGGCTGGTCGTGCACGCTCGTCTCCGGCTCGACCCTGCTGACCGGCGCGGTGGAGACCGACGAGCGGCCGGCCACGCAGGGGCTCGCTGATGTCTTCATGGGACTGGCGGGTGCCGGCGGAGGCGCCGTGGCCGGTGTGGTCGTCGGCGGGCTGGGCTACTCCTGGCTGGCTGCCGGGTCGGCGGTCGTCGGCCTCGTCATCATCGCCATCGCGGCCACGGTGACACGCTCGGCTGGGTCGAGGTGATCGATCGAGGTCATCCTCGGTCGATCACGTCGACCCCCTGATCCGGGGCGGGGAACACCCCGTCGGGTTGCCGCATTCGGCGGACAGCGTGGTCCGCGAGCGGGACGATCAGAGGAAGGTCGGTGACACCGACCCGGACGCAGTCGGGGGAATGCAGTCCGCACTCTCCGAAGGCGTCATTCAACGGAGATCTGGAGATGAGCGTGACCAGTCAAAGCGCAGCCTCTCGCCGATTCACCCGTCCCAAGAAACTCGTCGCCGGGGCCGCGGCCCTCACCCTGCTCACGCTCGGCGGTGTCCAGGGTGCCAGCGCCGCAGACCCGGGCGTCGACATCGTCTACGTGGCCACGGGCGCCAACTTCCCTGACGCCCTCGCCGGCAGCGTCCTGGCCGCCCTCGAGGGCGCGCCGATCCTCCTCGTGACCCGCGACTCCATCCCGACCGCGACGGGCGCCGAGCTCGCCCGACTCGACCCGCGCTACATCCGAGTCCTCGGCGGCGCCTCCGTCGTGAGCGATGCAGTGCTCACCCAGCTCAAGTCCTACGCCACCGCAAACACCGCCGACGAGGTCACGCGCATCGCCGGCTCGAACCGCTACGAGACCGCGGCCGAGATCTCGAAGCGCGTGCCGGCCGCAGCGTCAAAGCTGCCGGACAACCAGGTGAAGGTCGTCACGGGGAGCCCGGCTCTTCCCTCCAGCTTGGGGGTGCTGGCCTCGACGACCGTCACGTTGCCCGACGTCTGCCCGGGGCCGGACAGCTGGAAGGTCCGGGCCACGGTCAACGGCTACTACCTCACGTCTGGATCGGTGACCTCCGGTGCGGCCACCACCGCGCTCTCGCTCGATGACCCCGCCAGCTACCTCTCGGCGACGATCACGAACCAGAACTTCGTGCTCAACGTCGGCCAGACCCGCGAGAACTACATCAGCGACTACATCTTCGACGGCGTTGACGCCGGCAACCACACGATTCGCCAGTGGGGGCTGGAGGACACCAATGTCGGCGTGACGGCCGCGCAGAACCGGCTGCTCGTCGAGGTGCTCGGCTACACCTGCTGACCCAGCCAGTCGCCTGCCGGCCGGGCCGCAACGCTCCGCTGGGTTCGATGTGATCGATCGAGGTCATCCTCTGTCGATCACATCGACCCGGGTTGGGTCAGGCAGTGACCCGCAGGGTCGACGTGCGGTCCTCGTTGACGAGGATCTCGATGCGGTCCGCGACCCGGGACTTGAGCTCCGTGACGTGGCTGACGATGCCGACGGTGCGGCCTCCGGCCCGCAGACCCTCGAGCGTGTGCATCACGTCGTCGAGCACGTCCGGGTCGAGCGTGCCGAAGCCCTCGTCGACGAAGAGCGTACCGAGATCGACGCCCCCTGACTCGGAGCGGACCACCTCGGCCAGGGCCAGGGCGAGCGACAGGGAGACGTAGAAGGTCTCGCCGCCCGAGAGGGTGCCGACGTCGCGGACCTGGTTGGTGTGCATGTCCTGGACTCGCACGCCCAGGCCGGACTTGGCGTTGCCCTTCTTGGCGTCGGTGTGCTCCAGCGAGTAGCGGCCTCCGGAGAAGCGGGCGAGCTCCGTGTTGGCCGCGGCGAGGACCTCGGCGAAGCGGCGGATGAGGACGTACTTGGCCAGGTCGAGGTTGAGCTGGTTGTCGCCGTTGCCCGCGACGAGCTGGCCCAGCCGCACCGCGTCGGCCGTCTCGGCGATGCAGTCGGCGTTGCGCTCCAGGGCGGCCCGGATGGCCGTGACCCGCTCCTTGGTCCGCCTGACCTGGTCGCGGAGGCTGCCGCGCTCGTTGGTGGCGGCCTCCATCTCCTTCTTGGCGGCTCGTTCGAGCTCGACCATCTGGTCGATGTCGTCGAAGAGGGTGTCGAGCTGGACGTCGGCCAGCTCGGGACCGGACAGGCCGGCCTTGACCCGGGTGCAGGCGTTCTCGAAGTCGGCGATCTCCTTCTCCCGAGCGGCGATCCACTCGACCGGCTGGTCGGCGGCGAGCCATTCGGCGACGTCGGCGAAGCCCGCCGCCGCGAGGTCGGCATCGCGCGCTGCCTCGTCCTCGGCCACGCTGGCGCGTGCGGCATCGCGGCCCGCCAGAGCGTCGACGAGCGCGTCGATGCGGGTGGCCGTCTCGACCAGGGCGGCCCGGCGCGCCGACACACTGGGGTGGCCGTCGCGGGCCGCCTCGACGACGGCCGTGTCGGCGTCGAGGCGCTCCGAGAGCTGGGTCGCTGCGTCCTCCGATCGGGCGGCCTCAGCCGTCAGCTCCGTGGCTCGGTCGGTGAGCTCGGCGCTGCGGCCGCGGAGGTCCGCCAGCGCGGTCTCGGTGGTGGTGACCGCGTCGGCTGCCTGGAGCGACGCGGTCAGTTCGGCGGCAGCCCGCCGGGCCACGGCCGTGGCAGCGTCGACGTCGAGCCCATCGGCGGCGGCGGCAAGCGCGGCGATCTCGGCCCGGAGCCGGGCGAGCCGGTCGGTGGCCTCGGTGACCCGCGCGCGCAGGGTCTCGACGTGCTCCTCCTGCGCGGCGACCTGCTCGGGCGTCACGGCATCGGGAGTCGGCCGGGCGGGGGAGGGGTGCTCCACCGAGCCGCAGACCGGGCAGGGCCGGCCGTCCGCCAGCGTCAGGCCGAGCTCCCCGGCGATGTCGTCGATGCGGGCCTGCCGCAGCTCGGCCAGCCGGCCCTCGCCGGCGCGCTGGGTGGTGAGGGCGGCGGCGGCCCGCTCCTCGGCCTCGGGCAGCCGAGCGCGTGCGGCAGCCTCGTGCGTCGCCGCCTCGAGCCGCTTCTTGGCCTGGGCCGCAGCGGCTGTCCGTGCGTCCAGCAGCGAGTGCAGGTGCCGGGCGGCGGTGAGCGACTGCTCGTGGGCCGCGATGGCGGCCGGGAGGGAGGTGAGTTCCGTGGTCGCCCGGTCCAGGGCGGTGCGGGTCCGGTCGGCCCGGCTGAGCAGCTCCGCCAGACGCGTGCGGTGCAGGCCGAGGGATCCCTCGACCTCGGCGGCTGACGTCAGCGAGCCGACCATCTCGCGGGTCGTCGACGCGGCGACGCGCAGCTCCGCGGCGGTGAGCTCACGGTGCTCCGGGTGCAGGCGCGACCGGGCCGTTGTGACGGCTGCCTCGGCCCGCTTGAGGGCGGCC
>NZ_JAPFQL010000093.1 GCF_028446585.1 Intrasporangium calvum | reverse complement strand
ACCGTTGACCGCCGAGCCAGCTCACGCAACAAGGCCAACCGCCGCACATCCATGAAGCAAAACTACAGAGTCAGGCCAGTTAATCTCGATGGACTTGACAGTACACATCATCGGATCGTGAAGGCATGGATCTCGGAATGCCACGCAAGGACGTCATCTGGGCCGCCCTGGTCGCCATCATCTGGGGGGTCAACTTCGTGGCGATCCACGCATCGCTCGAGCACTACCCGCCGTTCCTGCTGGCCGGACTGCGCTTCCTCGTCCTGGCCATCCCGACGCTCCTCTTCGTCCGGCGGCCGCAGGTGCAGTGGCGCTGGCTGCTCGGCTACGGTCTCGGCTTCGGAATCCTCCAGTTCGCCTTCCTGTATCTCGGCATGGCGGCGGGCATGCCGGCCGGTCTGTCCTCCCTCGTCCTCCAGGCATCAGCGCCCTTCACCGTGATCCTCGCTGCCGTCTTCCTCCGGGAGCGCCCGGGCTGGCCCGTCCTCGCGGGGGTGGCGGTCGCCCTCACGGGCCTGGGCGTCATCGCCGGCTATCGCGGACTCGCGGTGTCGCTCGTGCCGGTCCTGCTCGTGCTCGCCGGCGCCCTCGGCTGGGCCATCGGCAACCTCTGTTCCCGTCAGGCCCAGCCGGACGCGCCCTTCCGCTTCATGATGTGGATGACGGTCGTCCCGCCCATCCCGTTCATCGCGCTGTCGCTGCTGGTGGAGGGACCGGAGCGGGTCGGAGCCTCGCTCGCGAGCGCGCCGACGGCCTGGTCCGCCAATCTCGGACTCGCCTACACCGTCATCCTGGCCACGGTCGTCGGCAGCGGGCTCTGGACCAGCCTCCTCGCCCGGAACTCCGCGAGCTCGGTCGCGCCGTTCTCGATGCTCGTCCCGGTCGCCGGTTTCACCGCTGCCTGGCTGGTGCTCGGCGAGCGCCCGTCCGGATGGGAGCTGCTCGGCGGTGTCCTCATCGTCGGCGGCGTCCTGTGGCCGCATCTTCAGCGCCGCCGCACGGCCACGTCGGGCGCGGTGCGAGCCCAGCGGCATACGGCCAGCGTGGACGCGTGACGATCGAGGGCTACCTCCTCGACCCGGGTTACGGGAGACAGATCTCGCCGCTGTAGCGCCCCTGTCCCGGGTTGACGCCGTCGAAGACGCCGGTGGCGGTGATCGCGCCGGTGGCGCCTGCGTACGACCCGGTGCCGCCCACGATCGTGTCGATCTCGGCAAACATCCCCTGCCCTGTCGTCTGCAGGACGATGGCGTCCTTGGTCGTGATCGTCCCGTCCTTTGCCGCGATCGTGTTGTCGCCCGTGGCCAGGACGACGCCGGTGGTGGCTGTGTCCACCGTCGGGGTCAGGCTGGTCGCCGTGAAGACAAGGGTGCCGTCGATCCCGCCCTTGAACGTCCCGGTGACACAGATGCCGACGGGCGAGGAGCACTCGGCGGCCGGCACGGGCACCAGTGTCATCTTGCCCTGGACGGACGCGCAGCCGGCCGCCTGCGCGACGCTGGCGGCCAACGGCAGGGCGACCGCGACGAGGGCGCCGCCGCTGAGCAGCCAGCGTCGTCGGGCCTGGGCAGAGGTGGTGTGGAGGTGGTTGAACATCGTGGTGCGGTCCTCTCCGCAACGCCGGGAGCCGGCCGGAGTGGCAGGCTGTGCCGGCCTCGCACCATTCGATCGTAGGACTGCCGCGGCAGAGGCAACTCGGGTTTCGCGACGTCCCGGAGGGGCGAGTGCCTACCGTGGTCGACATGAGCGACATGACGCCCTGGGAACCACCGCTCGCCGGCACCGAGGTCGAGCAGCTGCTCGGCGCGATCGATCGCCAGCGCGCGACGTTCCGCTGGAAGGCGGACGGCCTCGACGCTGCTGGACTGCGGCGACGCATCCCCACCTCGGACCTGACGCTCGGTGGGCTGCTCAAGCACCTCGCCGCCGTCGAGGACACCTACCTGAGCCGCAAGCTGCTCGGTGCGCCGATCGGCGAACCGTGGGCGTCCTTCGAGGCGGCGGGCGAGCACGAGTGGGAGTTCGCCTCCGCCTCGGACGACGCGCCCGAGGAGCTGTACGCGCTCTACGACGACGCCGTCGAGCGCTGCCGACGGACCATCCGTGCCGCGCTCGCCGACGGCGGGCTGGACCAGCTGGGGCACGCCGCGGACGACCGGGGCAACCACGCCAGTCTCCGCAGGCTGCTGTTCGATCTGCTGGAGGAGTACGCGCGACACACCGGCCACGCGGACCTGCTCCGTGAGGCGGTGGACGGTCGCGTCGGCGAGGACCCACCCCCTGGCTGGCGTCCGGTCTCAGGAACGCCGGGGATGTCCGACGCCGTCCCCGGCGTTGACGGGACATGACCGACTACGGGCACGACCTCCTCTTCGGCTCCTTCATCACGCCGACGAACCAGGCGCCGCAGCGCGTCGTCGAGCTGGCCCAGGCATCCGAGGCGGCGGGGCTCGACCTCGTCACGTTCCAGGACCATCCTTACCAACCGGCGTTCCTCGACACGTGGACTCTGCTCAGCTACGTCGCGGCCCGGACCGAGCGGGTGCACCTGGCCGGCAACGTGCTCAACCTGCCGCTGCGCCAGCCGGCCGTCCTGGCGCGAGCCGCCGCCAGTCTCGACCTGCTGAGCGGCGGCCGGCTCGAGCTGGGACTCGGGGCGGGCGGCTTCTGGGCCCCCATCGTCGCGATGGGCGGGCAGCGGCTGACTCCCGGTCAGTCCGTCACCGCCCTGGGCGAGGCGATCCAGATCATCCGTGGCATCTGGGAGCCAGCGGCACCCGGTCGGCTCGTCGTGGACGGTCGGCACCATCGGGTCAACGGCGCGAAGCGGGGTCCGACGCCCGCGCACGACATCCCGATCTGGGTCGGCGGCCTCAAGCCCCGCATGCTGCGGCTCGTCGGGGAGCATGCGGACGGCTGGCTCCCGTCGCTGCCCTACCTGCAGGGCGCCGCTCAGATCGCCGACTCGAACGCACGCATCGACGCGGCCGCTGCCTCGGCAGGCCGGGACCCCAAGGCGATCCGCCGCCTGCTCAACCTCGGCGGCGCGGCGTCCAGCCCGGCCGAGCTGGCCGAGCTGGCCCTGGAGCACGGGTTCAGCACCTTCATCGCCACCGGCGACGACCCGGCTGCTGTCGCTGCGTTCGGTCAGGAGGTGGCCCCCGCCACCCGCGAGCTCGTCGCCGCCGAGCGGAACCGAGCCCAGCGGCATACGGAATAGGCCCCTCAGGCGCGCAGCGCCTCCGCGAGCTGCCGGAAGTCGTCGACGAGGATCGCCATGTCCGCATCGGTGTGGGCCAGCGAGACGAGCCACTGCTCGTCGAGGCCGGGCGGCGTGAGCACGCCCCGGTTGACGCCCCAGAGCCAGGAGAGCTCGGCCAGCCCGAAGTCGGTCGCCTTGTAGTCCCGGTAGTTGCGCACCGGCGTCGTCGCCCAGGTGACGCAGCCCTTGACGCCGAGGCCGACCGTGTGGGCGGGCAGCTCGTGGGCCGCGATGATCTCGTCGATCGCGTCCATCGCCCGGTTGTTCATCGCCTCCGCGGCCTCGAGGGCCTCGTGGGTGCAGATCTCGTCGACCGCCTGGGCGGCCGCCATGACGAGCGGGTTGCCGTTGTAGGTGCCGAAGTGGGCCATCCGCCCGTCGACGACGACCTCCATGATCTCGCGCTTGCCGCCGAAGGCCGCGAGCGGCAGCCCGCCCCCGATCGACTTGGCGAGCGTGATGAGGTCCGGCTGCACGCCGAGGCGCTGGGCGGCCCCGGCGTAGCCCGCGGTGAGGCCGGTCTTCACCTCGTCGAAGATGAGCACGACGCCGTGCTCGTCACACGCCGCGCGGACGGCCGCGAGGTAGCCCGCGTCGGGCACCACGATCGAGAGGTTCTCGATGACCGGCTCGATGACGAGCGCCGCGATGTCACGACCGTGCTCCGCGAGCACCCGGTCGAGCTGCCCGAGGTCGTTGTAGGCGATGACGTGGACCGTCCCGGCCTCGACGTCGAACGGCACCTCGGGGATCGGGGCGTCGGTGGGGCCGATGTCGGCGAGGTCCGGCTTCACCGACACCTGCAGGGCGTCGTAGCCCCCGTGGTAGCCACCCTCCATCTTGATGATGGCCTTGCGGCGCGTGTGAGCGCGGGCGGCGCGGATCGCATACATCAGCGACTCGGTGCCGGAGTTGGTGAAGCGGAGCATGTCGAGACCGAACCGCCGCTGGAACCGCTCGGCCACGTCGGTCGCCTGGGGGGAGGGCGTCACGAAGAGGGTGCCGGTGTCCGTCAGCGCCCTGGTGACGTGCTCGACGACCGTCGGGTTGAGGTGGCCGACGAGCATCGCACCGAAGCCCATCGACAGGTCGAGCAGCCGGGTGCCGTCGACGTCGGTGAGCCAGGCGCCGCGGGCCGACTGGATCGAGATCGGGTAGGGCTCCCAGTGCTGGAACGAGCTGGTGACGCCGAGCGGGAGCGACTTGCTCGCGCGCTCGTTGTGCGCTCCCGAGGCCTGCGACCACGTCGTGAACCGCTCCCACTCCGCTGCGAGCAGGGACTTGACCCGCTGGGGGTCGACGGGCCGGGACGTCTCCGGCAGGTGCCGTCGGGTGCCGGGGTCGGCGGTGGGGGTGGTGCCGAGTGTCTGCGTCATCGCTGCCTCCTTGGATGCACACCCGCACTCTAATGAATCCGTGGGTCAACTGGCTAGTCAACAATGAAACACGTCGGCCATACGGCCTTTGACCTACGGATTCCGTGGTCGACTGCCATCTGTGAGCATCGGTATGAGCGGTTAGGGCCAGAGGTCCCGGAACCGCGCGCGATGCCGGTGAGCCTTGTCACCGATTCCCTTGTGCCGCAACGGAGGAGAATGAAGTTGGGCGTTAGACCGTGTGCCCGAACAACATCACCATCACCACCGGCCTGGTGAACGCGACGACGGCCCAGGAGCTGCTCGACCAGATCGAGGCCGGGGCGATCGACCCGGCGAAGTTCGTCACGCACCGCTTCACGTTCGACCAGATCCTCGACGCCTACGACACGTTCGCCGACGCGGCCGGCAACCGTGCCCTCAAGGTCGTGATCACGGCGTCGTGACCCGACACGTCTGCGGTTCAGCGCCGGCCAGACGTCCCCGGGCGTACCGTGGAGATGTGAACACAGTGCATCTCACCGACGCCGAGCTGGCGCTGACCCAGCACGCGATGCACGCCTACCTGAGCACGTTCGGCCACGACGAGGCCGACGTCCTCGCCCAGGTCAGGAGTGTCATCGCCAAGCTGGAGGCCGCGGAACACGAAGAGGAACAGCAGATCCCGGTCGGCTGACGATCAGCCCGTCGAGTCCATCGGCAGTCCCGCACGGGCCGCCTTCTCGCCGAAGTCGTCGTCGATGAGGACGGCCTTGCCCCCCTGGCCGGCGAGGACGGACGCGGCGATGGCGGCCCGGTAGCCGCTCGCGCAGTGCACCCACACCTCGCCGTCGGGGACCTCCTCCAGGCGGTCCAGCAGCTCGTGGATCGGCACGTTGACGGCGCCTGCGACGTGCTCGTCGTCGTACTCGGATGCCCGGCGGACGTCGAGCACCGAGACAGCTCGGTGATGGCGGACGTGCGCGAGATCGGCGAAGGTGGCGCGCTCGAACGTCTTCAGGGGGGCGTCGCTCCACTCGGACGGCTTCCCGGTTGCCGCGCCGGCGAGCTGGTCGATGCCGATGCGCACCAGCTCGCGCTGCGCCTCGGCCACCTGGTCGGGGGACTCGCCGAGCAGCGTGAGCGGCGTCCCCCACGGCATGAGCCAGCCGACATAGGTGGAGAACTGACCGTCGATGCCCATGTTGAGGGTGCCGCCGACGAAGCCGGAGGCGAAGGCGGTCCGGTTGCGCAGGTCGACGACCCAGTGGCCGGCGTCGATGCTCCGCGCGATCGCCTCCCGGTCGGCCCGGGCGGGAGGCGTCAGGTCAGGTGCGCCCGGGCCGGCCGCGTTGGCCGGACCCATGTGGACGTAGTACGCCGGGTAGTCGTCGAGCCCGTCGAGCGTCTCGCGGACCCACTGGTCCCTGGCCTGCGAGAAGGCGGGGTTGGACCGTTTCTCGGCGCCGATCGTGGAGGTCGTGGCGTTCTCGGTCGTCGACCCGGCTGAGCAGAAGCTGCCGAAGCCGTGAGTCGGGAGGACCTCCGCGGAGTCGGGGAGCTCCTCGGCGAGCCGATGCGCCGAGTCGTACTGCCGCCCGGCCAGCTCCTCGGTGTGCTCGGGGCCGAGCAGGTCGGGGCGGCCGGTGGCGCCGAAGAGGAGCGAGCCGCCGGTGAACACGCCGAGGGCTTCGTCACCTTCGTACACGGCGTAGGACAGGTGGGTGAAGGTGTGGCCCGGCGTGGCGATGGCGCGGACGGACAGGCGGTCAGAGACCCGGACGACGTCTCCGTCCGCGATGGGGGTCCGTTCGTACTCGACCCGGTCCGCGCCGTTGACGTAGTAGCCGGCGCCGACCTTGCGGGCGAGCGCGAGCCCGCCGGTCACGTAGTCGTTGTGCAGGTGCGTCTCGAAGACATGGGTGATCGACACCCCCTCGCGTTGGGCGAGGTCGAGGACCCGGTCGATGTCGCGCTGCGGGTCGACGACGAAGGCGGTCGCTCCGTCGTGCACGAGGTAGCTGCGGTCACCCAGGCTGGGAGTCTCGATGGGGATGATGGTCGCCATGCCCCTGCCCATACCCCAAGGGGTGTCGGCAAACTCACTCGCGGTCGTCGACCAGGGGCTCCTTGGGAAGGCGGCGCACCTTGTGCCGACGGCGCCGCCGCTCCGGGATCATCGACCGCATCTCCTCGAGCTTGCCGAAGCAGAGGAGCCGGTCCTCTGCCTGCAGCTCGGTGCGCCGTCGCGGGTTGGGGATGACGGCGGCGCCCCGGTGCAGGGTGAGGACGGTGATGTCCCGGTCGTCCAGGCCGGACTCGGCGATCGTCTTACCGACGAGGTCGGCACCACCATGGACGACGAGCTCGGCGACGCCGTAGCCGGTCGAGACGGTCAGCCGCTGCCGCACGTCGATCTCGGGGAAGGCGACCTGGTTGGCGATGTAGTCGATGATCGCGCCGGCGACGTCGAGCTTGGTGGCGGTCTCGATCCCTTCGAGGCCGGGCGAGGAGTTGACCTCCATGACGAGCGGTCCCTCGATGCCCTCGAGCATGTCGACGCCCGCCACCCGCAGACCCATGATCTGCGCCGACCGCACCGCCGCCTGCTCGTACTCGGCGGGCAGCGAGACCGGCTCGACGGTGCCGCCGCGGTGGACGTTGGAGCGGAACTCGTCGCCGTTGGCGACGCGGCGCATGGCGGCCACGACGCGGTCGCCCACGACGAGCGCCCGGATGTCGCGGCCCTTGCTCTCCTTGACGAAGCTCTGGATGAGGACGTTCTGCTTCGTGCTGTGGAGCGTCTCGATGATCGCCTCGGCGACGTTCACCTCGGGGGCGAGGATGACGCCGATGCCCTGGGTGCCCTCGAGCAGCTTGATGACGACCGGCGCCCCGCCGACCCGCTGGATCGCCGGCCGGACATCGGCCCGGTTGCGCACGAACGTCGTGGCCGGCATCCCGATGTTGTGCCGGGACAGGATCTGCGTCGCGCGCAGCTTGTCACGGGAGTTGGCGATGCCGTTGGCCGTGTTGGGCGTGTAGACGTCCATCTGCTCGAACTGCCGCACCACGGCGGTGCCGAAGTAGGTGATCGAGTTGCCGATTCGGGGCAGGACGGCGTCGTAGTCCGAGATCGGACGGCCGCGGAACTGCAGGTCCGGGTCGGGTCCGGAGAGGTCGATCGCGAAGCGCAGGGTGTTGAGCACCCGCACCTCGTGACCGCGGTCAAGGGCAGCTGTTCGCAACCGTTGGGTGGAGTACGCCCGTGGGGCGCGCGAGAGGATCCCGAGTTTCATGGGGGTTACCTGCAAAGATGATCGACGTGTTGGAGCCGACCCATCTAAGCACCCCGGTGGGGTGGCGTGAGTGGGTGAGCCTCCCCGGATTCGGCGTTCCCTGGATCAAGGCGAAGGTCGACACCGGTGCCAGGTCCTCCTCGCTGCACGCGTTCGACATCGAGCACCTGACCCGGGACGGCGAGCCGTGGGTGCGGTTCTCGGTGCACCCGTGGCAGCGGTCCGACGCCGACGCGGTCGTCGTCGAGTGCCCGATCCAGGACGAGCGCATCGTCCGCAGCTCGTCCGGGCACGCCGAGGAGCGGATCGTCGTGCTCGTCGACGTGGTGCTCGGCAAACGGACCATCACCGCGGAGCTGACGCTGACGAACCGCGACCAGATGGGCTTTCGCATGCTCATCGGGCGCGAGGCGCTGCGCCAGGGCTTCGTCGTGGACCCGCGTCGCTCCTACCTCGGTGGCCGCCCGCGCGTCGCCCTGCGCCGCCGGAACCGGGGCCGCTGATGCCCCGCGCCTCGTTCGGGATCGGCCCGGTCCGGATCCGCCCCGGCTACGCCCGTGAGGTCGAGCTGCCGATCACCCGTCTCGTCACCGGCGCCGAGATCACCTTGCCGGTCCGGGTCGTCCACGGCCGCGAGGAGGGGCCGACCGTCTGGGTCACCGCGGCCATCCACGGGGACGAGGTCGTCGGCATCGAGGTGATCCGACGGGTCCTGGCACGACTCAACCCGAAGACCTTCCGCGGCACCCTCGTGGCCGCGCCGATCGTCAACGTCCTCGGCTTCACCGCGGGCGACCGCTACCTGCCCGACCGCCGGGACCTCAACCGATCCTTCCCCGGTTCGGCGCGCGGGTCGCTCGCGAGCCGGATCGCCCACCTCGTCATGACCGAGGTCGTCGGGCGGGGCGAGGTCGGCATCGACCTGCACACCGGCTCGTTCGGCCGCACGAACCACCCCCAGATCCGGGCCGACCTCGACGATCCGCGCACCCTCGCGCTCGCCGAGGCCTTCGGCGCGCCGGTCATGGTCAACGCCAGGCTCCGCGACGGGTCGCTGCGCGCGGCCGCCCGGGAGCGCGGCGCGGCCGTGCTCCTCTACGAGGCGGGCGAGGCGTGGCGGTTCGACGAGTGGGCCATCGAGGCGGGCACCGCGGGTGTGCGTCGGGTCCTCGCCTCGCTCGGGATGATCGACCCGGTGGAGCCGCCGCCCCAGCCGAGTCTCTTCTCCCGCTCGAGCGGCTGGGTCCGCGCCCGACGGACCGGCATCCTTCAGCTCGACGTCGTCCTCGGGCAGCGCGTGCACGTCGGCGATCGTCTCGGGAGCCTCACGGACTCCTTCGGCAAGACGCTGCGCCTCGTCCACGCGGACCGTTCCGGCATCGTCGTCGGCCGCACGACCGCTCCCCTCGTCAACCGGGGGGACGCCCTGATCCACATCGCAGGGCTCGAGCCCATCGAGGCTCCCGCCCCCCTTGACCCGCCGATCGACGCCCTGCCGCACCACGACCTCGATCCCGACCTCAGCTGAGGAGCGGGTCCCGCACCCGGCCGTTACGATGCCAAGGTGCCCAGACTCGTGCTCACTGTCATCGGCGACGACCGCTCCGGCCTCGTGGAGGCCCTCGCGAACGTCGTCACCGCGCACGGCGGCAACTGGGAGCGCAGCCAGATGGCTGAGCTCGCCGGCAAGTTCGCCGGGATCGTCGTCGTCTCCGTCCCCGCGGAGCGCGCGGACGAGCTGACCGGCTCCCTGCGGGAGCTCGACGGCCTGCTCGACGTGGCGGCCCACCCGGGCGCGGACGAGCCGCTCGCTGCCCCGGCGGTCGAGCACAACACCCTGACGATCGACCTCGTCGGCAACGACCACCCCGGCATCGTCCACGACGTCTCCGCCGTCCTGGCCCGCCACGGGCTGAGCATCGTCACGATCGAGACGACCACGCGGGACGCGCCGATGGCGGGCGGCCGCCTCTTCGAGGCCCATGTCGTCGTGCGGGTGCCGCAGGGAGCCGAGATCAGCCAGATCCGCGGCGACCTCGAGCGCCTGGCGACCGAGCTGCTCGTCGACCTCGACGTGAGCGAGCAGTAGGACCAGTCCGTATGCCGCTGGGCCCGGTCCCAGACGTCGTCATCCTCGTCGAAGGGCGCAGTGACGCAGCGGCTCTCGCCGTCCTGCTCCGGGCCCGCGGCCTCGACGGCGGCGATCGGGTCCGGGTCGTCTCCATGGACGGCGTGACCAATGTGGCGCGAGAGCTGCGGCGCTCGCTGACCGAGCACCCGGGCGCGGTCGTCCTCGGCCTCTACGACGTGGCGGAGGAGCGCTTCGTGGTCGGTGCCCTCCAGCGGGCGCAGGTGGTGCCGGAGGGGCCGGTCGACCTCGTCGCGCACGGCTTCTTCCTGTGCGACCGGGACCTCGAGGACGAGCTCATCCGAGCCCTCGGCACGCGGGCCGTCGAGGAGGTGCTCGACGAGATGGGGCATCTCGATCGGTTCCGGACCTTCCAGCACCAGCCGGAGTGGCGCGGGCGCCCCTTGGCGGACCAGCTCCACCGCTTCGCCGGCAGCGGCTCCGGCCGCAAGGTCGTCCTCGCCGAGCGGCTGGCCCGCCGGCTCGACGCGGTCACCACACCCCCGCCGCTCGCCGCCCTGCTCGACCGGATCTCCCAGCAGGTGGGCTCAGGGGCGCTGCGACCCACGGGCACGGACAGCTGGGACGACTGACACGCGGGCTCAGCGCGGCAGCAGGAAGTACGCCAGAGCCGGACTCGTCGTCACGTCCCGATAGGGGTAACCGAGCGCCTCGACGTGCCGATGGAAGTCGACGTCGTCCGTGACGCCCTCGAACGCGCACAGGACGCGACCGTAGTCCGCGCCGTGGCTGCGGTAGTGGAACATCGTGATGTTCCACCGCGTGCCGAGCTGGGTCAGGAAGCGGGACAGCGCCCCCGGGTGCTCCGGGAACTCGAAGGAGTAGACCTGCTCCCGCAGCGCCGGCGGGTGCCCGCCGATCATGTAGCGCACGTGCGTCTTCGCCGTGTCGTCATCGGACAGGTCGATGACCGGGTACCCGGCCCGCGCGACGGCCTCGGCGATCTCACGGCGCTCGGCCAAGCCACGCAGCAGCTGGACGCCCACGAAGATCCGCGCCTCGGTCGACCCGTCGACCCGGTAGTTGAACTCGGTGACGGCCCGCCCCCGGAGCACTCGGAGGAACTCCAGGAACGACCCGGCCCGCTCCGGGATGGTCACGCCAAAGAGGGCCTCACGGTGCTCGCCGACCTCGGCCCGCTCGGAGATGTAGCGAAGCGAGTGGAAGTTGACGTTGGCTCCCGAGAGGACGTGCGCGAGGCGCTCGCCGGTGATCTCATGCTCCTCGACGTACTTCTTGAGCCCGGCCAGCGCGACTGCGCCAGCGGGCTCGGCGACGGCTCGGACGTCCTCGAAGATGTCCTTGATCGCCGCGCAGATCTCGTCGGAGTCGACGGTCACGACGTCGTCGAGGTGGTCACGGCACATCGCGAATGTCGTGTCGCCGATCCGCTTGACCGCGACCCCTTCCGCGAAGCGGCTCACCTCCGGCAGCTCGACCGGCCCGTGCGCGGCGAGCGCGGCCGTGAGGCACGCAGCGTCCTCGGGCTCGACACCGATGACCTTGATGCCGGGCATGAGGTTCTTGATCAGCGCTGCGACACCGGCCGCCAGCCCCCCGCCGCCGACCGGCACGAAGACCCGGTCGAGGTGGGCGTCCTGCTGGATCAGCTCGAGCCCGATCGTCCCCTGTCCCGCGATGACGAGCGGGTCGTCGAAGGGAGCGATGTAGGTGTGGCCGTGCTCCTCGGCGAGGCTGAGCGCCTCCGCCTTGGCCTCGTCGAACGTGTCGCCGAAGAGGACGACGGTCGCGCCGTGGCTGCGCACGGCATCGACCTTGATCGGCGCGGTCGTGACCGGCATGACGACGACGGCCTCGATGCCGAGCAGGGCCGCCGAGAGCGCGACTCCCTGGGCGTGGTTGCCGGCGGACGCCGCGATGACGCCACGGGCCGTCTCGTCAGGCGACAGGGCCCGCATCCGCGTGTAGGCGCCGCGGATCTTGAACGAGTGGACCGGCTGCCGGTCCTCGCGCTTGACCTCGATGGTGTTGCCGAGGCGCTCGGACAGGGACTCCATCACCTCGAGGGGCGTGACGACGGCTGCCTCGTAGACCGGCGCGCGGAGCACGTCACGCAGGAGGTCGGCGCCGTTCCCGCCGGCCCGTTCGCCGTTGGTCACCACCCTTCGGAGCGTAGACCCGTGCGCCGCGGGCGGGCACCTTCGCCCACGTGACGAGATCGTCGATCAGCGCTTCGCGGGTCGGTAGCCGGCGGCCACCGCGTCGCTCAGCGTGGCGAAGCACTGCTCCGGGTTGGTCACGAGGTAGGACTGCTGCCCCGGCGAGTGGGCGATCATCGACGACTCGTTGCCCTTGATCGGCCGGCCCTGGGGGCAGGGGTGCTCGTCACCGGGGAGCGGCCAGCCGGTCTGGGGCTTGACCGGGGCCGGCTCGGCGCAGGCCCACCCCCGGTCGGCGCTCTGGCGGTCGGCGGCGATGTAGGCGTCCTCGCGAGGATGGCTGCCGTAGCCGTCCCGTGAGTCGAACCGAGCCACCGCGAAGCCGCTCTTGATCTGGGCCAGGCCGACGTCAGTGCCCCCGGCGCGGACGTAGCGGAGCAGCCGACCGTACTGGTCCTGGCTCGTCCGGGCCCCCTTCTCGAGGGTGACAGCGCGTCCGGCGATGATGCGCCGCAGGCTGTCCCGGGCGCCTTGGTAGCCGCACTCGTCTCGCTCCGGGGTGTCGATGCCGATGAGGCGGACCTTGACGACGTCGCCTCCGCGGGAGACGTGGATCGTGTCACCGTCGACGACCCAGGTCACTTCCCAGCGGGTCGGCGCAGGTTTCGCTGACGCGGTGGGCTTGGGCGCGGCCGTACGCGTTGCGGGTGGCTTCGCGGCCGGGACGGGCTGGGCCGGGGAGGCGGACGTCGACGCGGAGGTCGGTGCTCCTGCCGGCGTGGTGGTCGTCGAGCCCAGGTCGCTCGGAGCGAGCAGCGTCGGCTGGGCGCACTGGGACAGCACGCCGACCGCAACGCCGGTGATGGCGATGGCCAGGCCCCGGCGGGCGCCCCTCGACCGTCTGCTGCCGCTCATCGCCCCGATCCTGACACGCCCGCGCCCGGTGCACTGTGGAACCCGGGGATCGGTGGAAATGCATTGGCTCACAGCCTGACCTCTTTGCGAAGGTGACGCCATGAAGCCGGAGCGGGCCGAGGTGTTGGAGCGGGTCGAGGAGTACTACGACCTCGTTCCTCGGGCCGTGGCGACGACCGAGGAGGTCGGCCCGTTCACCGTCTTCGTCCCGGAGGGCGGCACGGGCTGGCAGTTCTATGCCAGGCCTCGGCTGCACGGGTCCGCGACGTTCACGCCCAGGTCGGTCGAGCAGGTGCTCGAGCGGCAGGCCGCCCTGGGTCTGCCACGCGCGATCGAGTGGGTCGCAGACGTGACGCCGTCGCTGCTGCCCGCGGTCCGGGGGGCGGGCTTCGAGCCGAGGCACTACCCGCTGCTCACCCTGCCGCCCGGCGTGGAGGTCACCGCAGCCCCCCAAGCCAGACCCTTGCCGCCGGCGGACCCGCACCTGGGCATCGCCTTCGGTGCCGTCAAGGCCGGGTTCACCGGGCGCGACGAGGTCGAGCACCAGCACCCCGGCCGCAAGCCGGACCTCATCGAGCAGGGTGCGCTGATCGTCGTCGCCTCCTACGAGGGCGCGCGGCTGTGCGGCGCCGGATCGGCGGCGCCCCGGGGCGACGTGGCCGAGCTGATGGGCATCGCCGTCCCACCGGCTCACCGCAACCGCGGCCACGGCACGGCGATCACCCGGTCGCT
>NZ_JAPFQL010000092.1 GCF_028446585.1 Intrasporangium calvum | reverse complement strand
GGCCAGGTAGGAGTCGTGGAGCACCCGGTGGTCAGCGGCGCGGATCTCGCCGTTGCGCAGGAAGACGTCGTTGACCTTCTTGCCCTCGAGCTTGGCGATCACGGCGTCGGCACCGTCGGTCCCGGCCTCCTGGATGGCCTCGAGGTACTGCAGGGCCGCGGAGTAGTTGCCGGCGTGGGCGAACGACGGGCGGGTGTTCGTCTTCTCCGTGAACCGGTCCGCCCACTTGCGGTTGGTCTCGTCGAAGTTCCAGTACCACGCATCGGTGAACTGGGTGCCGGAGAACTGCTCGACCCCGAGCGAGTGGATGTCCGTGATGAACATGAGGCCGACGGCGAGGGTGTACTTCTCCTGCAGGCCGGCCTGGTTGTACTGCTTGACGAAGTTGATCAGGTCGCCACCGGCCGCCATCGTGCCGATGACGTCCGGGTTGCTCGCGGCAGCCTTGGTGACGAAGGTGGCGAAGTTGTCGTTGGGGAACGGCGTGGGGATCGACTCGAGCACCTCACCCCCGGCATCCTGGACGGCCGTGGTGAAGGACTTGTTCATGTCCTGGCCGAAGGCGTAGTCGGGGTAGACGATCGACCACTTCTTGCCGCCGTTCTGCACGGTGGCGGCGCCGGTGCCGTGGGCCAGCATGTAGGTGTCGTAGGCCCAGTGGAACGTGTACTTGTTGCAGGACGCTCCGGTCAGGGCCGTGGTCGCCGCGCCGATGTCGATGAAGAGCTTTTTCTTCGTCTTGGCCTGCGTGGCGACGGCGAGGGCGGCCGAGGAGGTCGGCACGTCGAGGATGATGTCGGCGTTCTGCCGGTCGTACATCTCCTGGGCCTTGGTGTTGGCGACGTCCGGCTTGTTCTGGTGGTCGGCCTGGACGATCTCGATCGTCTTGGCCACCGCCTGGTCGCCGTACTTGGCCTTGTAGTCGTCGATCGCCATCTGGATCGCGACCCCGGAGTTGGGCCCGGACAGGTCCTTGTAGACGCCCGACTGGTCGTTGAGCAGGCCGATGACGACCTTGTCGTTGCTCAGCTTGGAGTCGCCGCCCGACTGCGGGCCACCGGCGCCGCCGCCACAGGCCGCCAGTGCGAGCGAGGCCGAGGCCGCGATGGCCACGGTGCCCGTGACCTTGTTCCTGCCACTCATGTCCCCTCCTGGGATTCGTGCTGGGGTGGTGCGTGATGTCGTTCGTGTTGATCGTGCCGGTCGTGCTTCGGGCTGGGGTCGTGCCTACATCCCGAGATACGTGAGCAGCTCGCTCTCGCGTGCGTGGAACTCCTCGTTGTCGAGGTGCTCCACGACCCTCCCCTGCGCGAGGAGGTAGTGACGGTCGGCCACGGTGGAGGCGAACTTGACGTTCTGCTCGACGAGCAGGACCGCCACCCCGTGTGCCTTGATCTCGCGGATGATCTCCCCGATGCTCTGGACGATCACCGGGGCGAGGCCCTCGCTCGGCTCGTCCAGCAGGAGCAGGCGCGCGCCCATCCGCAGGACCCGCGCCATGGCGAGCATCTGCTGCTCGCCACCCGACAGCTTCGTGCCGGGAAAGTCCCTGCGCTCGTAGAGCGCCGGAAAGAACTCGTAGACCCGCTCGAGCGGCCAGCCGTCGTCGTGGACGACGGGCGGCAGGGTGAGGTTCTCCGCGACGGACAGCGTCGCGTAGATCCCCCGGTCGTCGGGCACCCAGCCGATGCCGAGCCGGGCCCGCTTGTCCGCGGAGCGCTTCAGCAGCTCGACTCCCTCGAAGACGACCGAGCCCTGGACCTGCTTGTGCAGCCCCATGATGGAACGCAGCAGCGTCGTCTTGCCGGCGCCGTTGCGACCGACGAGCGTGACGACCTCGCCCTGTCCGATCTGCAGGCTGACGTCCGAGAGGACGCGCGCCTCGCCGTACCAGGCAGAGACGCCGGTGACCTCGAGCGTGGTGCGGGTGCGGGTCTCAGTCATGGCTCGCTCCGAGGTAGGCGGTGATGACGCGCTCGTCGGTGCGCACCTGCTCGTAGGTGCCCTCGGCGAGGACCTGCCCTGACTGGAGGACGGTCACCGTGTCGGCCAACGAGCCGACGACGTGCATGTTGTGGTCGACGAACACGACGGTCCGTCCGGCGGAGATCTGCTTGACGAGCGCGATGGTCCGGTCGACGTCCTCGATGCCCATGCCGGCGGTCGGCTCGTCGAGGAGGAGCAGCTTGGGGTCGAGCGCCATGGCGATGGCCAGCTCGAGGGCCCGCTTCTGGCCGTAGGCGAGCGAGCCCGCCGGGGCCCCTGCGCGGTCGGCGAGCCCGACCTGGTCCAGCAGGTCCATGGAGGGGTCGCGGAAGACGGACAACCGCTTGATCGAGCGCCAGAACTGCATGCCCATCCCCGTCGGGCTCGCCAGGGCCAGCTCGAGGTGCTCGCGCAGCGTCATGTGGTCGAACAGGCTGGTGATCTGGAAGGACCGGGCGATGCCGAGGTGGGCGATCTGCTCCGGCGCCTTGCCGGTGATGTCCTGGCCGTCGTAGAGGATCGTCCCCGAGGTCGGGGCGAGGAAACCGGTGAGGACGTTGAAGAGGGTCGTCTTGCCGGCCCCGTTGGGACCGACGAGTGCGTGGATCGTCCCCTCTGCGACAGACAGGTTGACGTCGGAGACCGCCTTGAACCCGCGGAACTCCTTGGTCAGGGAGCGGGTCTCGAGCAGCGGCGCGCCTGGGGACACCTGCACCTCCTCGTGCAACTCGACAGATCGACAGAACTTGTGCGACTCGTGCAGCCCATGCGGCTGGTGCGCCGGGTGGGCCTTGACTCCGGCAACTCTAGGAGGCGGCGAGACGCAGGACACGGTCGCCAACCACACACCTACCCGGGTTCTATGGCCGATGGGCACATGGGCCGCAGCGTCCCCGTCGAGCCACTCCGACTCAGTCGGGCGATCCGGTCTCCAGCAGCCGCCGGAACTGCGTCTCGTCGAGGATCGGCAGGCCGAGCTCCTCCGCCTTGGCCGCCTTGGAGCCGGCGTTGGCCCCGATGACCACCCAGTCCGTCTTCTTCGAGACCGAGCCGGCTGCCTTGCCGCCGCGGCTGATGATCGCCTCCTTGGTCTCGTCGCGGGAGAACCCCTCGAGCGACCCGGTGACCACGATCGTCTTGCCCTCGAGCGTGCGGGCCACGGAGGCATCCACCTCGTCGTCAATCCGGACGCCGGCGGCCGCCCACTTGCGCACGATCTCGGCGTGCCAGTCGACGGCGAACCAGGCCGTGACGGAGTCGGCGATGATCTGGCCGACGCCCTCGGCCTCGGCGAGCCGCTCGGTCGAAGCCGCCCGGATCGCGTCCATCGATCCGAAGGTCGCCGCGAGTGCCCGGGCAGCGGTGGGGCCGACGTGCCGGATCGACAGGGCGACGAGGACTCGCCACAGGGGCTGCGTCTTGGCCTTCTCCAGCTCGGCGAGCAGCTTCTCGCCATTCGCGGACAGCACGCGGCCGTCGACGACACGGTCGGCCGGGTCCGTCTTCCTGGCGGCGCGGGTGTAGAGGCCGACCCTCGCCAGGCGCTCGCGGGTCACTCCGTAGGCGCCGACCTCAGGGCTGTCGCCGGGCGGGGCGAAGAGATCGCCCTCGTCCGTGATGATCCCCGACTCGAGGAGCGCGATGGAGCCCTCCCAGCCGAGGGCCTCGATGTCGAGGGCCGAGCGGGAGGCGAGGGCGAAGACCCGCTCGCGCAGCTGGCTCGGGCAGGAGCGGGCGTTGGGGCAGCGGATGTCCTTGTCGCCCTCCTTCTCGGGCGCCAGGGGTGTGCCGCAGGCGGGGCACTCCGTCGGCATCACGAAGGCCCGCTCGCTGCCGTCCCGCAGCTCGACGACGGGGCCGACGATCTCGGGGATGACGTCGCCCGCCTTGCGCAGCACGACGGTGTCACCGATGAGGACGCCCTTGCGCTCCACCTCGTACTGGTTGTGCAGCGTCGCCTGCTCGACGGTCGACCCGGCGACGACCACGGGCTCCATCACGCCGTAGGGAGTGACCCGGCCCGTGCGGCCCACGTTGACCCGGATGTCGAGGAGCTTCGTGTTGACCTCCTCGGGCGGGTACTTGAACGCGATGGCCCACCGGGGGGCCCGCGACGTGGCGCCCAGCTGCCGCTGGAGGGCCACCTCGTCGACCTTGACGACGATGCCGTCGATCTCGTGCGTCCCGTCATGCCGGTGCTCACCGTGGTGGGTGACGAACTCCTCCACCTGGGCCACGTCGTCGAGCACGCGCACCTGGTCGGAGGTCGGCAGCCCCCAGGATCGGAGCATCTCGTAGCCCTCGCTCTGCGTCGCGATGTCGAAGCCGCGACGGGCCCCGATCCCGTGGACGAGCAGCCGCAGCGGGCGACTCGCCGTCACCTTGGGATCCTTCTGCCGCAGCGAACCCGCAGCCGCGTTGCGCGGGTTGGCGAAGGGCGCCTTGCCCGCCTCAACGAGGGAGGCGTTGAGGTCGGCGAAGGCCGCCGTCGGGAAGAACACCTCCCCGCGGACCTCGACGAGCTCAGGCACTCCGGCACCGGTCAGCCGCCCGGGGATCCCCTCGATCGTGCGGACGTTGTGCGTGACGTCCTCACCGGTGCGGCCGTCGCCTCGGGTGAGGGCGCGCACGAGGCGGCCGTCCTCGTAGAGGAGGTTGACCGCGAGGCCGTCGATCTTGAGCTCGGTGAGGAAGTGCGCCCCGCTGCCGACCTCGCGCTCGACGCGCTCGGCCCAGGCGCGCAGCTCCTCGAACGAGAACGCGTTGTCGAGGCTCATCATCCGCTCGAGGTGGTCGACCGTCTCGAAGCCGGTCGCGAACGCCGTCGCCCCCACTTTCTGGGTGGGGCTCTCCGGGGTGCGGAGCGAGGGCCACTGGGCCTCGAGCTCGTTGAGCCGGCGGATCAGCCCGTCGTACTCGGCATCGCTGATGGTCGGCGCGTCCTTGACGTGGTAGGCGAACTGCGCCGCGCTCGCCTGCTCCGCGAGGTCGGCCCACTCATGGTGGACCTCGTCGGGGATGGCGTCCTCGATGACCTGGCTCCCGCTGCTGTCGCTCACCCGCTCATCCTGCCAGCCACCGCCGACGCCCAGCTGGCGACGCGAACGAGCCCAGCGGCATACGACGGGGTCCCGGAGTGGCAACGAGGGGGTCACGATTCGGACGCCTGCGCGTGGCCGGGTTTGGGCCGGCGGCCCTCCATCGGCGACACTTTGGGGAGGGGTTCAGCTGTCCTGCCACCCGCGACAGGGGGTCGAGGCACTGGCAGGTCCGAGGGGATACATGCGCGTGAAGGTCACCATTCGTTCCGTTCGTCTGGCGTTCGTCGCCGTGCTGGCCGTCGTCGGGCTGGCCACCGTCACGGCCTGCACCTCCGACTCTCCCGCGACCGTCGGCGTGGCCGGCGTCAAGCCCGGCACCAGCACGCAGACCGTGACCCCCACCCCGACGCCGACGACCACGCCGGTCACGTGGATCACGACGCCGCGCTCCGGCGCCAAGGGCGTCCAGGTCGACACACGCGTCTCCGCGAAGACGGAGAACGGCACCTTGACCAAGGCGGCTCTGTCCTACGTGAGCAAGAAGGGCGAGAAGGTCTCCGTCGACGGGTGGCTCGAGTCGGGCACCTGGACGGCGAGCGACCTGCTGGAGCCCGGGGTGAAGTACACCTTCGACCTCGCCGCGACCAACGAGGACGGCGAGACGAAGCGCACGAAGCGCTCCTTCACGACCGCCGACCTGACCCTCGACGACCAGATCTGGACCAAGGTCTACCCCGACGGCGGCACGGTCGGCATCGGCATGCCGGTCATCGTCACCTTCGACCTGCCCGTCGTCGACAAGGCGACTTTCGAGAAGCACATGAAGGTCACGTCCACGCCGAAGCAGACCGGGTCCTGGTACTGGCTGTCGGACCGTGAGGCGCACTGGCGGCCGAAGCAGTACTGGAAGCCCGGCACCCAGGTCCACGTCGAGGCCAACCTCAACGGCGTGCCGGCCGGCGGCGGCCGGTGGGGCGAGCAGTCGGTGGTCAGCGACTTCACGATCGGCCGTTCGGTCGTCGCGAAGGTCAACCTCGACACCCACCTCATGGACGTCTACATCTCCGGGCAGAAGACGCGCACCATCCCGATCTCGGGCGGGCGTCCCGGCTGGGAGACCCGTTCGGGCATCAAGGTCATCATGGAGAAGTTCACCAACTTCACCATGAAGGCCGAGTCGATCGGGCTCAAGGAGGGCGACAAGGACTACTACGAGGACGTCAAGGTCAAGCGGGCCCTGCGCATCACCCACTCGGGTGAGTTCCTCCACTCCGCGCCGTGGTCGGTCGCCCAGCAGGGCAACGACAACGTCAGCCACGGCTGCACGGGCATGAGCGACGCCAACTCCATCTGGCTCTACGACCAGATGCGCATCGGCGACGTCGTCGAGACGGTGGGTTCCAACAAGCCGATGACCCTCGGCAACGGCTACGCCGACTGGAACCTCAGCTGGACGGCGTGGCAGGGCGGCTCCGCCCTCTGACCCGCGGTCCGGTGGGCGCGGGCTCCCCTCGACCGATCAGGCCGTATGCCGCTGGGCTGGCTCCCGCTCGATGACGCGGGGCTGACGGGTCGGCCGGGTGACGACGACGGCAGCTCCGAGCACCAGGGCCGCCCCGGCCAGCTGCCACGGGCCGAGCCGCTCGCCGAGGAAGAGATAGCCGAGCGCCACGGAGACGACCGGGATCAGGTAGGTGACGAGCGAGCCGACCTGCTGGCCGACGGCTCTGAAGACGTCGAACTGGAAGAGGTAGGCCAGGCCGGTCCCGAGCACGCCGAGGGCGAGGACCGAGAGGATCGGGCCGGCACCGGGGCCTACGGCGTCGACGGCCGGCGCCCACGGCGCCGGGAAGCGGTCGCGGTGCAGGGCCCACCAGACCCCGAGGACGACGAGCATCTGGCCGGAGGCGACCGTGAGCAGCGCGGCCGGCAGCTGGAGGCCACCGAGGTCGGTGTGGGCGAGGTACTTGCGGACGTAGGTCCAGCCGATGCCGTAGGAGGCACCCGCGACGAGGGTGAGGCCGAAGCCGACGAGGTCGGGCTGGCCGACGGAGTCCCAGGGCTGGGCGATCAGGCCCACCCCGAGGAAGCCCACGACGACGGCGGCGATGCGCCGGCCGGGAAGGCGCTCCGCGGGAACCATGGCCATGGTCGCGAGGACCGTGGCGATGGGGGTGATCGCATTGCCGATGCCGGCGAGCGCCGAGCTGACCCGCTCCTCCCCGAGGGGGAAGAGGACGAACGGCAGCGAGGCGAGGAAGACGGCGACGACGAGCAGGTGGCGCCACACGACCCAGGACCGGGGCAGACGGCCGCCGACGAGGTGGAGCAGGACCACCACGGTCACGGCGCCGAGGAGGATGCGGAAGGTCGCGATCTGGACCGGGGAGAACCAGCGCAGGCCGATCTTCATGAAGAGGAAGCTCGCGCCCCAGATGATGGCGAGCGAGCCGAACTTGGCCTGCCAGGGCACGCGCTGTCGGCTGCGTTGGTCGAGGGTCACCGGCACACCCTAACGACGGGTGGGGACAGTCCCGCGTGAGGTGCCTACTTGAGCTGGGCCGAGCCCAGCTCGAGGAGTCGGCGGGCCACGACGAGCAGCTGGATCTGCTGGGTCCCCTCGAAGATGTCGAGGATCTTGGAGTCGCGGGCCCACTTCTCGAGCAGCTCGGACTCGGAGTAGCCGGTGGCACCGGCCAGCTCGACGCAGGCGAGGGCGACGTTGACGCACGTGCGCCCGGCCTTGGCCTTGGCCATCGAGGCCTCCATGGAGTTCGGGCGTCCGTTGTCGGCCATCCACGCGGCCCGCATGGTGAGCAGGTAGGCGGCTTCGTACTCGGCCTCGAGCTGGGCCAGGCGTGCCGCGGCTGCGCCCTGGGTCAGGGCGGTCCGGTCCCAGTCGACGGTGACGCCGACGTCCGCGAGGAGCTCGGTGGTCGTGTCGAGGCAGGCGCGCGTGAGGCCGACGGCCATCGCGGCGACGAGCGGCCGAGTGTTGTCGAAGGTGGCCATTGCTCCGCCGAAGCCGCCCTCGATCCGGATCTCGGGGTCACCGAGCAGGTCCTCCGCGGGCACGCGGCAGTTGTCGAGGTGGAAGGCCGCCGTGTCCGAGGCCCGGATGCCGAGCTTGTGCTCGAGGCGGACGAGCTTGAGGCCGGGGTTGGACCGTTCGACGACGAAGGACTTGATCGCCTGCTTGCCGAGGGTGCGGTCGAGGGTCGCCCAGACCACGACCAGCTCGGCCCGCTCCCCCGCGGTGACGAAGATCTTCTCGCCGTTGAGGACGTAGTGGTCGCCGTCCTTGACCGCCGTGGTGCGGATCGCGCCCGAGTCCGAGCCGGTGTCCGGTTCGGTGATGGCCATGGCGGCCCACCGCTTGCCGTAGCGGGCCTTCTGCTCGTCGTTGGCCACGGCGGCGATGGCCGCGTTGCCCAGTCCCTGGCGTGGGATGGACAGGGTCAGCCCCACGTCACCCCGACAGGTCTCCATGATCGACAGGACGGACGACAGGTTCGCACCGTTGCGGACCTGGTTGCCGCGCTTGGCTCGCCGGCCCGCCCCCACTCCGGCGAGCTCGCCCTCATGGGTCCCCTCCCCGGGGTCGGTGGACTCCCCCTTGGTGCGCGTGGCACCTGCCGCACCGGCTCCCTGCCCGACACCGGAGTCGGTCATGCCGTCGATGACGGCGGAGACGAGGTCGAGCTCGCGCGGGTACTCGTGCTCGGCGAGGTCGTACTTGCGCGAGATGGGACGCATGACCTCCTCGGCGAAGCCGCGGGCCTGGTTGACGATGGGGATGAGCTTCTTGGGGACCTCGAGGTCGATCATCGTGGGTGCTCGCTTTCAGGTGTATGCCGCTGGGTTGGCTGTGTCGGTCGGGCCGGGCGGGTGCCCCGGCCCTCTCAGACGAGCAGCGCTCCCTCGAGGACGCCGGCACCGCGCAGGTCGCGGAACCAGCGTTCGTTGTCGAACTCCTTGACGAACCCGTGCCCGCCGAGCAGCTGCACGGCGTTGCTGCCGATCTGCGTGGCGTGGGTCGCGGTGAGCTGACGTGCATGGGCGATGAGCCGCGCCGCGTCCTTGCCCTGGTCGAGCAGGGCGGCTGCCCGCCACACGACGAGGCGCAGGGCGGCGAGCTCGATCGCGATGTCGGAGATGGTGAAGGCGACGGCCTGCCGGTGGGCGATGGGCTCGCCGAACGCCTTGCGCTCCTTGACGTAGGGAATGAGCTGGTCGAGGGCACCCTGGGCGGTGCCGCAGGCGGCGGCGGCCCAGGCGAGCCGGGCCCGTCGCACCGCGTCGAGATGGTCCGCGGGGCCACCCAGCAGGTTCGCGGCCGGGACCACGGCCTCGTCGAGCCGGATGCGACCGGTGCTCGCGGCCCGGATCCCCATGGCAGGGTCGTCCGCGACGGTCAGGCCCGCGGTGGCCGGCTCCACGATGACGAGACGGGCCGCACCGTCGATGAGCGCCGAGACGACGAACAGGTCGGCCTCACGGGCGGCCGGGACGAGGGACTTGGCGCCGGACAGGACGATGTCGGCCCCGCGGCGGGTGCCGGTCGTGGCCGGTGTCAGCGGGTCGAACAGCGGTCCGGGCTCCATCAGGGCGAGCGCGGCAGCGGCAGGGAGGCCGTCCCCGGTGAAGGCGGGGAGGTAGGTGGCCTGCTGGTCGGCCGAGCCGTACTCGGCGAGGGCCGTCGCCACCGCGGCCGGCGCCATGAGCGCAGCCGCAATTCCCATGTCGCCCCGCGCGAGCTCCTCCAGGACGAGCGCGCCGGTGACGGCCGAGCGCTCCTCGGCGATACCGCCGAGCTCGCCCGGGACACCGATCAGGGTCAGCCCGAGCTCTGCGGCCGCTTCACGGACCTCCCGCGGAACGACGCGGTCGGCATCCGCCTTGGCGCCTGCTGGCCGGATCATCTCGTCGGCGAGCCCGGCCGCCGCCGACCGGATCATCTCCTGGTCCTCGGATGGCGTGAGGTCGAACTGGGCCCGCGGCTTGGTGACGGGATTGCGGGTCGGGGCGCCGGCGCCGGACCTTCGCTTGAACGAGCGTCGGGCGGCCGCGTCCACGGCGACGAAGGCGTGCTTGCTGCCCTTGTAGAGCAGGGTCTCCACGCGTGCGCGGACCTCCGGGTTGTTCATCACCGGGAGGGAGCCGGCCCGGGTCAGCAGGCGCAGTCCGAACCGCTGGCCGCGGTCGGCGAGAGTCAACGTGTTGAGGGCCATGGCGGGGCGTCCTTCGGTGCGGGTGCGAGTGGTGGCATCACCACGACAACGATCTTACCCTCAGTAGGTTACGCACCTCGACCCGCCCGCACTCGAGTGGCCCCACCTTCCACACCCGCCCGCACTCGAGTGGCCCCACCTTCCACACCCGCCCGCACTCGAGTTGCCGACGGACCGACCGGTCACTCTGCTTGTGGAAGCCGGGGCCACTCGAGTGGGGCAGTCCGGGCGGGTCAGGCGGCGGCGCGTTCCTCTAGCTCACGGGCAGCGTCGACCGCGGCGCGCTGGATCGCCCGCGCCGTGTGCGGGGGCGTGCCGGCCAAGCCACACGCCGGAGTCACGACGACGTCGGAGAGCGAGCCCAGCGGCATACCGACCTTGCGCCAGTCGGTGACGAAGCGGTCGGCCACCTCGGTCGCCCGCATGACCGACCCGTCGGTCGGCACCGCACCCGCGAAGAGCCGGAGGCCGTCCTCGACGGCGACGGCGACACCCTCCCAACCGCGGGGGGTGAGCTGCGCCAGGTCGAGCGAGAGCGCGCTCGGTCCGGCGGCGCGCAGGAGGGGCACCGGCGGATAGGAGCTGCAGGTGTGGATGACGGTGTCACCGTCGTGGGCGGCGAGCACCGACGTCAGGCCAGCGGCGGCCTGCTGCGGATCGAGCGACGGCAGGCGACCGAAGCCGGACGCGGTCGGCAACCGGCCAGCGAGAACGGTTGCGAGAGAGGGCTCGTCGACCTGGAGCACCACGTCCGCGCCCGGGACGAGGCGGCGCACCGACGCGACATGCGTCCGGATGCCCTCGGCCAGGGACTCGACCAGGTCGCGGCAGGCGCCTTGGTCGATGATCACGCGCTCGCCGCGCGGCAGCCAGAGGGAGGACGCGAGCGTCCAGGGACCGGTGACCTGCAGCTTGAGCGGACCGGCGTAACCGTCGAACGACTCGGCGAGCTCGTCGAGGTCCTCGCGCATCAGGGCCGCAGTGCGGTTCGCGTCCCGCCCGGGCCGGTCGACGAGACGCCACCCCATGGGCTGGAGGTCGACCGGCAGCTCGACGAGCAGCCCGGCGGTGCGACCGATCATGTCGGCGCCGGGCCCGCGGTCCGGCAGCTCCGGCAGGTAGGGCAGGTGCCCGTCGAGGAGCTCACGGACCTGCGCCAGCGCGTCGCGGATGGACGTCCCCGGCCACGAGCCGATCCCGGTTGCCTGAGTCACGGGCCCACCCTAGGCCCCACCTCCCCGGCAACACAGCCGCGCACCGCGTGCTGGTGCCGCCTGCAACTGGGGTGGGCACGTGGCAAGGGGGTGTGTTGCCGCAGGGGGCCCTAGGGTGGCCGCGTGCCGATCACACGCAGCGACTTCTCCGGGCCGGGCGACCTGCGCGCCATGCAGGCCATGTGCTCCCGGGTCTGGTCGCCGCACTCACGGTTCCACGCCGGCCAACTGGCGTGGAACCGCTATGCGCAGCCCGTGGACCCGGCGCGCCCCGGCTCCGGCGAGGCGATCTCCCTCTGGTGGGCCGACGGACAGGTGGTCGGCTTCGCCTGGGCTGAGTCGGCCGACTGGCTGGAGCTCCAGATCGACGCGGCCCGGCCCGACGTGGCCGAGGAGGTCGCCGAGGACGTCATCGCCTGGTTCGAGGACTGGAGCGACGCGCCCCGGCAGACGGTCCACGTCATGGTGGACGACCCGAGCGAGACGGCGCTCGTCGCCGCCGGCTTCCGGGCTGAACGCGACGCCTGGCACTTCACGCACCACGTACTTTCCCTGTCCGCCCTGCCCGCCCTGCCCGCCCTGCCCGCCCTGCCCCGCGTCGCCGGCTACACGCTGCGCCCGGTGCGCTCCGACGAGACTGCGGAGCGGGCGGCGGTCCACCGTTCGGCCTGGTCGGACATCGGTGCCGCGGAGCTGACGACGGGCGCCTACGAGCAGCTGAGGCGCGCCTGGCCGTACCGTCCCGAGCTCGACTGGGTCGTCGCGAACGAGACCGGCGAGCTGGTGGCTTCGGTGATCGTGTGGCTCGACGGCACGACCGGGGTGGCCCTCGTCGAGCCGGTCGGATGCGTGCCGGCCGAGCGTGGGCGTGGGCTGGCGCGGGCGGTGACGGTGGCGGCGCTGCACCGTGCCCGCGAACTCGGCGCGCACACGGCCCTGGTCACCACAGGCGGCGAAGCCGACGACCCCGGACCACGCCGGCTCTACGAGACCATCGGCTTCCGACCCGTCGCGCGCACCGTGACCTGGACCAGGTCCCTGGACTGAGCCCCGCGGCATACGGCCTGTGGACAGCGGGGCCACTCGAGGATCGGTGGGCACGCCGTGCGCCCGGCGGCATACGGCCTGTGGACAGCGGGGCCACTCGAGGGTGGCGCTGAGCCCGGCGGCGTCAGGGACGGTCGAGCCGCGCCGCCGCGATGGTCGCGGAGCCGACGACCCGGGTCCCCTCGTAGAGGACGACGGACTGCCCCGGCGCCACACCGCGGATCCGCTCCTCGAGCCGGACCTCGACCTGGTCACCCTCGGCCCAGGCCGTCGCGGGGACCTCGGCGCCGTGGGCCCGCACCTGGGCCCCCACGCTGACGACACCCTCCGGCGCCGGGCCGCACCAGCGCGCGTGGTCGCCCGTGATCGCGTCGACACCGAGCAGGTCCGCCGTGCCGACGACGACCTGGTTGGTGTCCGTGCGCACCTCGACGACGTAGCGCGGCTCGCCGTCCGGTGCCGGCCGGGTCAGTCCGAGACCCTTTCGCTGGCCCACCGTGTAGGCGAAAGCCCCTGCGTGCTGGCCGAGGACGGCCCCCTCCGTGTCGACGATGTCGCCGGGTGCCTCGCCGAGGGCCCGCCCCAGCCAGGCGCGGGTGTCGCCGTCGGGGATGAAGCAGATGTCGTGGCTGTCCGGCTTCTTGGCGATGTAGAAGCCGCGCTCGGCCGCCTCCTCGCGGATCTGCGGCTTCGTGGTGTCCCCGAGCGGGAAGAACGCGTGCGCGAGCTGCTCCTCGTCGAGGACCCCGAGGACATAGCTCTGGTCCTTGGCCGAGTCCACGGCCCGGTGCAGCTCGCGCCGCACTCCCCCGTCGCCGGCCGGCACCTCCACGATCTGCGCGTAGTGCCCGGTCGCCACGGCGTCGAAGCCGAGGGCCAGCGCCTTGTCGAGCAGCGCGGAGAACTTGATCTTCTCGTTGCAGCGCAGGCACGGATTGGGGGTGCGGCCGCGGGCGTACTCGGCGGTGAAGTCCTCGACGACGTCGCGCTTGAACCGCTCGGCCATGTCCCACACGTAGAAGGGGATGCCGAGCACGTCCGCGACTCGCCGCGCATCCCCGGCGTCCTCGATCGTGCAGCACCCCCGGGCCGACTCGCGGAGCGTGGCAGCGCTCTGGGACAGCGCCAGGTGGACGCCGACGACGTCATGCCCGGCATCGAGCATCCGGGCCGCGGCAACGGCCGAGTCGACCCCTCCGCTCATGGCGGCGACGACCCTCACGACGTCGCCCTCCGCGCGCGCCGGGCGCGCTCCACGGCCGCGGGCAGCGCCTCGATGACGGCGTCGACGTCGGCATCCGTGGACGTGTGGCCGAGCGTGAGGCGCAGGGCGCCCCGGGCGTCACTCTCGC
>NZ_JAPFQL010000091.1 GCF_028446585.1 Intrasporangium calvum | reverse complement strand
AGCGGACACCGGATCGGAGACCGAATCGGGCTCGCCGAACTCGTCGTGCGGGTCGTCGAGGTCCCGCGAGCCGACGGGGATGAAGCCGAGCCGCTTGAGCAGGCGCGGCCCCGGCTCCGCCCAGATCGGCCAGCCGCCCTTCGGCTCCCGCTCGGCGATCCGCGCATAGAGCGCCTTCGTCATCTCGACCGTGACGTCGCCGTAGAAGCCGTCGGCGATCTGGGCCTCCTTGAGGCGGTGCTTCGTGAGGATGCTGGTCCGCGTGGCGGAGGGCAGGCGGCGCCACACCGCTGCCTGGTAGCGCTTGACGTCACCGTTGCGGCGCCCGTGCTTGAGGTTGGCGACGGTGATGCGGGGCTGTTGCGTCGGAGGCCGGACGCCCTGCCTGCCGGTGCGGTACTGCTTCCACGTCTGCCGCAGGTAGGTGCGATCGCCGTCGTCCGGGTCGTTGCCGACCAGCCCGTTCTCCCCGGAGTACCACTCCCGCAGCTGCGCTCGTGCCTCGGGCGAGAGGTGGCGGCAGTCCTTGAGGAGCATGTGCAGGTGCGACGACCACTTCTGCGTGAGCCACTGCCGGCGCGTCGGCGACCACCAGGTCGGCTCCCGGATGTCGGCGTAGAAGCCGATGCGGCGGGCGAGGCCCTCGAGCCGGAGCTTCTGCTCCGACGTCAGGCCGCGCAGCGCCAGGTCGACGTGGCCGCCGCCGGATCCGGTGCCCGCGGACGCCGTCTGCCCCACTTGGTAGGAGCCGAAGCCCTCGATCGGGGAGACGAGAATGTCCCTGCCTGACGCCCGCGCGAGCTCGTCCAGCGGCTCCTTCAGGCAAGCGCAGATCGTCACGCCGCGCCACGTCGGATGTGCCATGGTGCCTCCCCCGGGGTTTGATCCTCCATGGTGGCCCGAATGAACGGCCGCTGACCGGCGAATGCCCCGATCGGCAGTCGATCGGGGCATCCGTCACCAGTGGGTTCGCGGGATCAGGCGGCCGGAGGCACCTCGTAGTTGTAGAGCCGCTTGGCCACCGCTTCGGACACCGAGGCGGTGCCACCCAGGATGACGATCCGCTGCGGCTTGAGCCGGGTCAGCTCCTCGATCGTGGGAGCCGCGAGGACGTCGGTCTTGGTGAGCAGGACCGGACCGCCCTGGAAGCCGCCGACAGGTCCGGCGGCGAGCGCGTCGGGGAACGTGCCGCCGGTGGCGATGTAGGCGACCGGTGCGCCGACAGCGAAGGTCGCTCGCGACGTGCCGGCGGCGACCTGGTAGCGGTCCGCCCCGCCGATCCGCTGCACGGACGGCGCATAGGCAGCCAGCTGCTGCTCGACTGCCGCAGAGACCGACACCGTGCCGCCGAGGACCACGATCTGCTGCGGCTTGAGCCGGGTCAGCTCCTCAATCGTGGCGCTGACGAGGAGATCGGTCTTGGTGAGCAGGACCGGACCGCCCTGGAAGCCGCCGGCGGGCCCGGCGGCCAGCGCGTCGGGGAAGGTGCCACCGGTGGCGATGTAGGCCACCGGTGCGCCGGGAGCGAACGTGGCGGCCGAGGTGCTCGCGGCAACGCGGTAGCGGTCCGCCCCGCCGATGCGGGTCACGGTGGGGGCGTAGGCGGCGAGCTTCTGCTCGACCGCGGTGGACACCGAGGCGGTGCCGCCGAGGATCACGATTCGCTGCGGCTTGAGCCGGGTCAGCTCGTCGATGGTGGCGCTGACGAGGAGATCGGTCTTGGTGAGCAGGACCGGACCGTCCTGGAAGCCGCCGGCGGGCCCGGCGGCCAGCGCGTCGGGGAAGGTGCCACCGGTGGCGATGTAGGCCACCGGTGCGCCGGGAGCGAAGGTGGCGGCCGATGTGGCGGCGGCGACGGCGTAGCGGTCGGACCCGCCGATGCGCGTGGCCGAGGGCGACAGCGCGGCGGTCTCAGTCCGTAGCCAGGACAGCTTGGCGTAGAGGTTGTCACCGGGGCACTCGGTCTGGTTGACGTTGCGGTGACCGGAGATGGCCTTGTAGGTGACGCCGCCGATGGTCGTCGTGCCGAGGACGTCGAAGCGGTGGACGTCGGCCTTCCATGCGATGAGGTCGCGGAGGGCGGCCGACACCGCGTCAGGCACCGGCGCGATGTCGTAGTCCCCGAGGACGGAGGTTCCCATGGTCCAGGAGTTGACGCCGTAGGCGTGCGCGCCGATGACGGCCTTGTCGATCCCGCCGTAGCGGCCCTCCCAGATGCGGCCCCACTTGTCGACGAGGAAGTTGTAGCCGATGTCGCGCCAGCCCTTGCTCTTCACGTGGTAGGCGTAGATGCCGCGGATGATGCCCGGCACGTCGTCCTGGGTGTAGTCGTTCGAACCTGCGGTGTGGTGGATGATCGCGGCCTCGACCTCGCCGTAGTCCGGCTCGGACGGGTCGCGCAGCGTCTCGTCCGCGCCCCATTGCGCGCGCGTGCGGATCTCCGGCTGGGCGACGGCCGTCGTGGACTCAGCGGAGCTCTGAGTGCTTTCAGTCGTGGGGCTGGCGCTCTCCGTGGTGGCTGCCGCGCTGGTGGACGTGGTCTCGGAGGCGGTGGCGTCGAAGGTGCCGGGGTCGATGACGGCCAGCTGGGCGTCATCCGGCGACGACCCGTCGGCCGCGAGGAGACGGACCTGCACCTCGTCCGAGTCGGTGGTGATGAGGGGGGCGGAGCCTTCGCGGGCGCCGCCGACCTTCGCGGCTGCCTCCTTGGCTTCCGCGTCGTCCGGTGCGTGGTCGGGGTCCACCTCGATGAACTCCCAGTCGGACCACTCGGAGCCCTTCAAGGTGCGGTACTGGACGCTCGCGCCCGGCGCGGAGCCCGCGCGCCAGGTCACCCCGACGACGGCCAGGTCGGGCAGGTCGACAGCGGCGGAGGCCGCGCGGACGGTCACCCGCTTGCCGGAAGCGTGTTCGGCGGCCTCGGCTGCGTCAGCCGAGTCCAGGGTCGCGGCGTCTGGCACCTTGTCGGCGGCCACGAGTGCATGGGACGAGACGCGGGTGGCCGGCGGTGGCGAGGTGGTGGTGGCGTCAGTGGAGGACGCGGGAGCTGCGAGTGAGGTGTCGCCCGGCTCGTCCTGGGCGGACGCCGGCGGGGTGACGGAGATGAGGAGGGGTAGGACGGTCGCAGCGGCCGCGACGGCCGCCACTCTCGCGCTTCGCTTCGTGGAGGGAGTCATGATGAACCTTGGAATCGGGCCAAATCGGGCACGGAGACACTACCTTCCCATGGTGAACGCAGCCTGTCGCGGTGAAGTTGTCAGCGGTCGTAGCGGAGTTCTGAGTAGTTGAGGACCCGCTGCAGGACGTAGCGGCCGTCTCCAGCTGGGTCGAGCAGCGCAGGCCTGGCCTCGTTGATCATCACGGTCGGCCGCATGCGGACGTTGACGAGCCTCGTGCCGCGGAAGGTCAGGTCGAGGATGACGCCCTCCTGGGTCTCCTGCCACCAGCCCTGGCCGAAGTAGTGGTTGCCGGGGCTGACCAAGGTGACGCTGACGCCTTCGTCCCGGTGCGGGCGGAGGAGGAGCGGCCCGGCGACGTGGGTGCCTGAGCCGATGACGTGGTCGCAGCCGGCCTTCTCGAACCAGCCGAGTTGCTTCTCCTGCAGCGGCCAGAGGTCGTCGTGGTACTCGGCGCCACCCCACCACTGGGGGTTGCAGATGACGAGGTCGGCGCCGCCGTCGCGGGCGCGCCGGACGCCGGTGCGGATGTTCTTCTCGGTGATCCACGGGACGCCTGCGGTTTGTGGTGCGGCCGCGACCACGCCGCCGACGTCGTTGAACGCGACGAAGCCGATCTTGAGTCCGGCGGCCTCGGCATAGGCGGGCTCGAGCGCCTCATCGAGGTCTCTCCCGAGACCGGTGCGGGGCAGCTTGTACTCGTCCATGAGCCGCAGGGTCGAGCGGATGCCGGCGACGCCCTTGTCGCTCATGTGGTTGGCCGCGAGGTAGACGAGGTCGAGGCCGAGGGTGTCGCGCCAGTGCGGCAGGACCGCCTCCGGGACGCTGAAGACGAGGGTTCGTCCGAGCTGGGGGCTCCAGTCCTCCTTGGCGATGACGGGGCACTCGTGGTCGGCGATGGCGACGTCGGACCGCTTGATGACCTGCGCGAAGGTGCCTTGTCGTCCCGTGTCGATCGGCTGCACTGCGCGGTAGGGCTCGCGGTTCGGCGGGTCAACCACCGCGGGTGTGGCGTAGCGCGCGGTCCCGCCGCCGAAGACCCAGCCCCAACCCTTTCCTCGCGCGACGGCCTGGGTTGCGCCGCCACGGTCGGCGCAGAGGCTTCCGAGGTTGGTGAGGGTCCAGATCTCAGACGGGTCGTATGCCGCCCAGCTCGCTTCCAGCCCGGCGCCCGGTTGCGCCGTGGCCTGGAGGGGATAGTCGAGGGCCCGGGACTTGGCGTCCCCGAACAGGTCGGGACCGAACATGCCGAAGGGTCCCTTGCCGGCGATCGACAGGACCTTGGTGGCCGGCTCGACGAGCCCGGGCGGGAGCAGCGCCACACGTTGCGGCCGCTTGCGGAGCAGGGCTGCGATCTGATCTGCGGGGACGCACTTCGCCTCGGTGTCGAGCTGCGGCTTCTGGACGGTGACCCCACAAGGAACGACCAGCTCGCCGCGTCTGGCGAAGGCGCGCACCTGGTCGAGGGTGACTGTCGCCCTGAGGTTCGTCAGGCCCGTGACGACGGCCAAGGGGAAGGTGCTGGGTGGCGCCTCGGTGGTCGGGGAGGCGGGGGCGGCGGTGGAGGCCGGCGAGGACGCGGCCGACGTGCCCGAGGTGGCTGCGGACGTCGACGAGGCGGGTGGCGTCGTGGTGGGCGGGCCGCTCCCGGTGCAGGCTGCGACGAGCATCACGAGGGCGCCCAATGCGGCGCATCGGCGCCTCCCCGACCGTCTCACCCGACTAGCGTATGCATGAGGTACCCACGAATGCGTCAGGTCGGGACGGCTGCTCGAACGCGTCGCGCCACGCTGAGCCGTCCGCCCACGGCGTGCCTAAGCGTCCGGCCTCGGCGAAATCTGTCAGCCGAGTCGCCGCTCGTTCGTAAAGTCGCCTTGCACCTGGTCTCGAGCACTTCATGGGCCGCGAAGGGACGACCTGCTTCGACCAGCGCCCGAGCTGCCCGTAGCACTTCTTCCGGCGGCAACGGTTCTTCGGAAACCGGCTCGACGCCTTTGGAGCCAAAGGTCAGCTGCCGTCCCAGCGCGCGTCGCGTGGCCGGGCTTGGCGGGCGCGACCTTACGCGTCGAGGTCGCGATGAGATGGCGTCACGCTCTCAGCGTCTCAGGAAACGAACTCGGTTGAACCCAGGTGAGATCCGGCCTTGACCTTTCCGTACTCGCGCCAGATGAGCCAGAGAATGAACACGTCGAAGACGGTGAGCAGGATCATGCCCGTCGACAGCCTGACGAAGAGGATGGAGTACACCTGATAGATCATCAGTAGCCCAAGCGTGATGAGCGAGAACGGATAGGCCCACAGCTGGTTCTTGAGGATCCCGATCACCGCGATGAGCTTGATGATGGCGTGGATCCACAGGTAGGCGATCCCGAACAGCTGGCCACCCGCCGTGAAGTGCGACGTGGCTTGGAGGAGGAGGTTGGCGACCCGGTCGTTCGGGTCCTCGAGCAGCTCTCGTTGGGTGACGAGGGAGATGAACTCGTGCACCTGGGCCGGACTCACGAAGAGCAGCAGGAGCCCGCCGATGAACTCCAGGGCGCCGGTGATGCCCTTGATGATGATGCCTCCCTCGAAGATCTTGTCGAGCAGGCTCGTCGGGTGGTACCAGCCCATCGGCTACACCTCGCGGATGACACTCACCTCGGCGACCAGCGGGCGCAGGCGAGTGCCGGCGACCGTGGCGACGAGCTGAGTCAGCCGCTTGTGGACCACGAGATGGCCGAGGAGCACCACCACGGTGCCCACGGCCAGGCCCGCGAGGACGTCATACGGGTAGTGCGCCGCGATGTAGACGCGTGAGAAGGCCATGACGAGCGCCAGCACGAGGGATATTGCGCCGAGGAGCGGGTCGACGAGGAGGAGTCCGGCCGTCACGGCTCCCGCCATCGTGGCGTGGTCACTGGGAAAGCCGTAGTCCGTGGTGGGCTGCGCCAGCACGAGGATCTCACCCAGGTTGGTATAGGGGCGGGACTCGTGGAAGAACTGGACAAGGGGCTGGTTGACTGCAACCGCGACCAGCGTGCCGAGGCCGGCCCAAGCGAGGGCAGCCATGCTCGCGAATCCCGCGCGGCGCGCCATCAACCACCCCGCTACCAGCAACGCGGCGAAGAGCAGAATGCCGTACGAGGCGAACAACGTCAGGGCGCCGTGAAGCCACGCTGTCTCCTGCGCGAACTGGTTGATGTGCAGGAAGAGGCTCGTATCGCTAGGGCTGGGAGTCACCTCAGGAATCTATATTCGGGACCTTGGAGGACTCTGGGTATCGGTGGTGTGGGCGCGGCAACACGTAGGCTCAATCACGGCACGCTGGCAACCATCTGGCCGCCTCCTCGGGCGCCTCGACGCGTGAGCTCATGTCGCGGATGGGCCACGCGGGCCCCTGAACGCAAGAGCTCCACCGGAGGCCGGGACATGTGTTCTGACCTGCGGCTTCGTGGTGGAGCGAGCGACGGGAATCGAACCCGCGTATCCAGCTTGGGAAGTCCGCCGAGGAGAGGATCAGACCTGTGGTTGTGCTCGCTGCGGTGACCGCTGGGGACCGACGCGCCCCGCTTGGGCTGATTCCCTGTTGCACGTAGATTGCACGCCTGCCGCCCTCCGGAGTCTCCCGAGCCGCCAGGTGGTCATAACGGTAGGGCCGCGACCGCATGGCGAGGCGAGCAGCATGCGCCCGATGAGTGCCCGATCTTGACATGGCCCAAGACTTCGGACCTCCGCTGGCCCCGGCACCTCCGGTGCCGCCGAGCGGATCTTCTCGTCGCCCCAGGAGATGGCTCTGGGTCCTGATCGGTGGGGGAGCGGCCCTCGTGCTGGGGTTCGCGGTCGCCGGGATGTGGGCGTACGCGAATGCCGACCATCTCGGCGTCCTCGACGACCCGGTGGTCTCGCAAGCAGCGGATGATGCGTGCACCTCGTTGGCGGCGCAGGTAGATGCAGCCAAGGTGCCGTCAGGGAGTCCGCCCAGTGAGTTCGCAAGGGCCATCCGCGCCCAGGACGCGGCAGCTCAGGGACTGATCCGTGCGATGGAAGGCCTGGGCCACGATCGCCTCGCCGGGGACCATCCAGCGCTCTACTGGCTCGACGATTGGCGAACCCTCATCCAACTCCGCGAGAAGTACGCCCAGGATCTCGGCGCAGGCCTTCATCCGCACCTCAAGCTGCCGACCGTTGACGGGATTCCAATCAGCCGCCGCATGCCGGAAGTGGCCGACTGCCAAGTTGTGCAGAGCCTGACGCACTTGCCGTGATCCCTAGCCGGGCAACTTGCACGTCAACTCGTGCGTGCTTGCTCGGCCGCGTAGGGGATCTTTGTCCCGAAGCACGGTGGCCCCTGCGGGTTCGCCTGTCGCTGAGCACGATTCGGTCCCGCGGCGTCCATTGGAGGAGAGGCGTATCGCACCCGATTGTCACCCAGGCAGTCACTCAGTCGCCGGGCCGGGACTTGACCCAACCACCGCGCGACAAGCGGCATGTCCGGTAAAGCCTTACGCCGACGGTCGGAGGTCATTCGACGGGCGGAGCCTCCTCAGCGCGGCAGGAGCACGCCTCCATAGCATTGGCGCACAGCGCTGGGGCAAAGTGGGGCCATGCCCAGGGCGGAAGAGACGCTGACCAAGAAGGCCTACGACACCGTGGCAGATGTCTACGCCGACCGGTTCACCGCGACGGAACCGGAGCAGCCCGTGGAACTCGCGATGATCGACCACTTCGCCGGCCTCCTTCACGAGCCCCGACGGGTGCTCGACGCGGGTTGCGGGGCGGGGCGCATGCTGCCCTACCTGGCGGCACAGGGGTGCAGGCCCGAGGGTGTGGACCTCTCACCGGAGATGGTGCGCAGAGCTCAGTCTGACCACCCTGATTACCCGTGCACGGTGCGCAGCCTGACGGATCTGGACTATCCAGACGCAACCTTCGATGGGGTCTTTTCGTGGTACTCCACCATTCACAATCCCGATGACGACCTCGACTCCATGTTCGCCGAGATGGTGCGCGTCCTTCGTCCGGGCGGGCACCTGCTGGTGGCCTTCCAGGTAGGCGACGGCATGCGGCGGGTGGGCCAGGGCTTTGCCGCGTTGGGCTACGACATCGTCATGAACCGATACCACCGCGCGACACCTGACATGGTCGCGCGGCTTGAGGCCCACGGCCTCGAAGTGACCGCACAGCTGGAACGCAGTCCGGTCCCTTCGGAGTCCGATCCGCAGGCCGTAGTCATCGCACGCCGCCCCCAGAACGGATGACGGCACTCTGGCCATCGCCAACACGCGCTCATCAAGCATGAGTGCGCGTTGAAGCGACCGTGCGCGCGCGGTTTGTCGCGACCAGGGAGAGCCACCGAACCCATAGCGGAGCACAAGAGCCCGGCGGAGAGACCGGGTCAACGGTGGCCGGAGGCCATCACGGAGTGACGCGAAGCGCCGTTGACGCGGTCCGGAGTCGGGCGGATGCTCCTGCGTCGGGTCGGCGGCTCGGAGGTCAGGTTCCTCGTGAGGGTGTGCAGCGGGCTCTCGGGTCCCGGCTGGCGTGGCGGGTGAGCGGTGGGGGTGCGCGTAGGCGCGCCAGCGCCGGAGCGCGGGGGTCCCTGCCGTGAGCCGGCCAGAGCCAGCTGGTTGGCGCGGCGGAGCCGCGCCCTTGATCGCAGCCTCATCGAGCGAGGCGGCATCCTCGAGCCAGCGCCTCCGAAGAACAACAGCGTGCGGATCGTGACGATCCCGACCGTCCTCGCGGACGAGCTGCGAGAGCACCTGACGCGCGTGCCGTCCGGCCCGGACTCGCTCGTCTTCACGGGGGAGCGGGGTGCAACTCCTCGCCGGGGCAACTGGCGGGCCAACGTCGGGTGGACCGATGCCCTGGTCGCGGCCGGCCTCCCGAAGGGCTTCCACTTCCACGACCTGCGGCATACGGGCAACCACCTCGTGGCGCAGTCGGGAGCCTCGACCCGTGAGCTCATGCACCGGATGGGCCACTCCACGATGCGGGCCGCGCTGATCTACCAGCACGCGACCGAGTCCAGGTCGAGGGAGCTCGCGGACCGCCTCGACGCCCTCGTCATAGCCCACCGCGAGGAGGCCAAACTCGCGGGCAACGGCGACCCGTAATTGCACGTTCGTTGCACGCGGACCCCTTCGAGGGTCCCGAACGACGAAGCCGCAGGCCCGGACATGCGTCCTGACCTGCGGCTTTGTGCTGGAGCGAGCGACGGGAATCGAACCCGCGTATCCAGCTTGGGAAGCTGGCGCTCTACCATTGAGCTACGCTCGCGGAGCCGCTGCACCGAGGTGTCGGCGGCACGCGGCGTCAGTGTAGCCGACGTCGCGCCGCTCCACCGAAGGACCCTCCACCGCATGGATCTCGTCAAGCAGAACGCTCTCATCGAGCACGTTCGGGAGCGCGGTGGTCGCGAGACCCAGGTGGCTGTCACGCTCGAGCAGTTCTTCGACGGCAACGACTGTGAGTGGTGCATCGCGCCGAACCGGTCCGAGGACCTCCTGCTGGAGGACGTCCGTCGGGCCCTCGTCGAGCTGCGCCGGCATCCCGACGTCCATGACGTCCGCGTGGAGCTGGACCAGCTGGAGTTCGAGACGTACCCGGACGACGAGTGGCCGTATGCGAGCGGCGCCGCCGTCATCACCACCCTCATGCCGGACGAGGTCGACGCGCTGCTTCTCGAGGCGGAGGTCGACCCGAGCGGGGGCCCCGCATCGAGCGTCGACTGGCTCGTCGATGCACCGCCGATCCCGGAGGGGCACCACTACGTCGGCGTCTGGTGGAGCTGACGCCTCCCATGGTCCAGCTCCAGGTAGCCCTGTCGGTCATGTGCGGTGTCGCCGCCGTGCTGGTCCTGGTCCAGGTCGCCCGGGACCGTCTCGTCAACCGCCCGATTCTCGCGTGGCTCGCCGTGATCGAGGTCGGCCTGGTCGTCCATCTGGTGCAGGGGATCGCCTGGCTCACCGGCGGCGACCGTGGCATCTCGGCTGCCACCTACGTGGGCTACCTCGCCGCTTCCCTGGTGGTCCTGCCGCTCGCCGTCGGCTGGGCCTGGGCGGAGCGCAGCCGCAGCGGGACGGCCGTGATCCTCGTGGGCCTCTTCCTGGTCCCTTATCTCTTCCTGCGCCTGTACGACGTCGCCGGACCGATCCGCTGAGGCCGCACCACCAGCCCGTATGCCGCTGGGCTGGGTCAGCAAGACCCGTTGCCACCCAGCCCGGTGCCGTTGGCCCCGTGTGGCGCGGCGGCGAGCTCAGGCGCGAGGGGTGTAGGCGAACCAGCCCCGCCCCGCCGCCCTCGGCAACCTCCTCCAGGCTCTCGTGCGCACGCACGCCGAGCAGGCTGCGGGTGAGCGCCTCCGAGTCGAACAGCAGCTGATCGAGAGCAACGCTCAACTTGAGCCACCCCGTGACCGCGGGAAGGGCTGGGAGCGAGCCCAGCGGCATACGGGATGGTCGGGGTTCACCCGGGCCGCGCGCGGTAGCCTCCCTACGTGCTGCTCTCTGACAAGGACATCCGGGCCGAGATCGACGGCGGGCGGGTCGTGCTCGACCCGTGGGACCCGGCGATGATCCAGCCCTCGAGCGTCGACGTGCGGCTCGACAAGTTCTTCCGGCTCTTCGACAACCACAAGTACCCCTACATCGACCCGGCGCAGGAGCAGCCCGAGCTGACCCGGCTCGTCGAGGTCGGCGAGGACGAGGACGGCTTCGTGCTGCACCCGGGGGAGTTCGTCCTCGGGTCGACCCTCGAGACGGTCACCCTCCCCGACGACCTCGCGGCGCGCGTCGAGGGGAAGTCCTCGCTCGGGCGTCTCGGGCTGATGACGCACGCGACCGCGGGCTTCGTCGACCCCGGCTTCTCGGGGCACGTGACGCTCGAGCTGTCCAACGTCGCGACGTTGCCGATCATGCTCTACCCGGGCATGAAGATCGGCCAGCTCGCCTTCTTCCGCCTCAGCTCGTCGGCCGAGAACCCTTACGGCTCAGGGATCTACGGATCGCACTATCAGGGCCAGCGCGGCCCGACCGCCTCTCGCTCCTTCCAGAACTTCCACCGCACCCAAGTGTGAACGACGAACCACCACCCGGCCGTATGCCGCTGGCCTCCTTGGCGTGGGACGCTCGCCCCGCGCGGGCCGGGGCTGTCGCGCTCGTCCTGCACGGGGGAGCCGTCGAGGGGCGTGAACCGAACCAGCCCTGGTCGCACAACGTGGCCCGGCTGGTCCCGTTCGCCCGGGCGCTCCGGAAGGTACCGGGCCCGTTGGCCGTCGCTCGGCTCCGGTTCCGCTACCGCGGGTGGAACGGTGTCGAGGCGTCACCCGTCGAGGACGCCCGCTGGGCGCTCCAGCAGGTCCGGGCCGACTACCCCGACGCACCGATCGCCCTCGTGGGCCACTCGATGGGTGGGCGCACCGCTCTCACCGTCTCCGACGAGGAGAACGTGCGCCTCGTCGTCGGGCTCGCCCCGTGGATCGAGCGCGGCGACCGGCTGCCGCGGGACGGGCAGAAGACCATCCTCATCCACGGCGACCGCGACCGGATCACACCGCTCGCGGCATCACGGCAGATCGTGGAGCGGCTCGGCGCCGACGGGCACGACGCGACGCTGATCCGGGTGGCGCGCGGCGACCACGCGATGCTCGTGCGCGCCGGGCTGTGGACCGCCCTCGTCGTGGACATCGTGGGGACGGCCTTCGCGCCGGAGCTCGGCGGGTGGTCGCAGCCGCGGTCCGGGCCGATCGGTGCGGTGGTGGCCCAGGCGGTGCACGGCGGCGGCGGGGTCATCGACGTCTGACCTGCCCTCGCACCCGCTGGTTGGAGGTATGGATCGACTACCGGTGGTCGGCCGATACCTCGAACCGGGGTTCAGCGAGAGGAGTTGCGTGCATATCGTTTTTCGATAGTATCGAGAAACGATATGGAGCCGCGACGCTCGCGGCTGAAAGGGGAACCATGGCTGCCGACCGGCGCGATCTGCTGACTTTCGACCGCTGGGACCACTGGGGTCTGCGCGGCATCCTCTGGCTCCTCTCGCTCGGGGCCGTCGCCGCCGGGTTCGTCGTCCCCGTCGTCCAATGGGTCACCGACCGGGCCCTGATCACGACCGTGCGGACCGACGTGTCTGCGGCCGACCTGACCCGCGGTGCCACCGTCACCAACCCCGTGTCGGTGCCCGTGGCCGTCGCGGAGCCCTCCGTGAGCGAGCGCCTCTGGGCTGCAGCACCTGATGCCCTCACGGCACTGCTCGTCGTCATCGTGGCCCGGCTGCTCCTGCGCCTCCTCGCGGACCTGCGCGGGGGCGACGTCTTCCTGGACCGCAACGTCAGGCGCCTCGAGGTCATCGCCTTCCTGATCGGCTTCGGGGCGGTCGCCGTGGGGCTGGTGGATGCGTTCGCCACGATGGCGCTCGCGCCGGCCGTGAATGGACAGAGCGGGACCAGCACGTTCGTATGGGAGATCACGCTCTATCCGTGGCTCACGACGATGTTCATTGTCGGCGCCGTCGCCCAGGCCTTCCGGCACGGTGCGCGGCTGCGGGCCGACGCCGAGGGCCTGGTCTGATGCCCGCGGAGGAGGCCCACCGGATCGTCTGCCACCTCGACGACCTGCTGGCGGCCCGCGGCCTCACCCTGGCCGCTCTCTCTGAGGCGGTGGGGGTGTCCGTCGTCAACCTCAGCGTTCTGAAGAACCAGCGCGCCAAGGCGATCCGCTTCAGCACCCTCACCGCCCTGTGCGAGGCGCTGGACTGCACTCCGGGAGAGCTGTTCACGGTGGCTGCCGCGGACAGCGGGGCCTGAGCCGGGTCGAAGTCCGCCCTTCTGTTCCGCAGTGGTGTCGCACCGGCTGGGTAGGTTGGGCAGCATGATCCGCTTCGAGCGCGTCACCAAGACCTACGGTGCGGGGACCGGTGGGGCGACCACGGCGGTCGACGACCTGACGCTCGAGGCTCCCACCGGCCGGATCACGGTCCTCGTCGGGCCCTCCGGTTGCGGCAAGACGACGACGCTGCGGATGGTCAACCGGATGATCACGCCGACGTCGGGCACCATCTCCGTCGACGGCCGCGACACGTCGACCCTCGACGTGGCCGAGCTGCGGCGCAGCATCGGCTACGTCATCCAGCACGCGGGGCTCTTCCCGCACCGCACCGTCGTCGACAACGTCGCAACCGTGCCCCGGCTGCTCGGCGTCGACCGCCGCACCGCCCGGGCGCGCGCGATGGAGCTCATCGAACGGGTCGGCCTCGAGCCCGGCCTGGCCCGGCGCTATCCGGCCCAGCTGTCCGGTGGCCAGCAGCAGCGGGTCGGCGTGGCCCGGGCGCTCGCCGCCGACCCCCCGGTGATGCTCATGGACGAGCCGTTCTCCGCCGTCGACCCGGTCGTGCGCGAGCAGCTGCAGAACGAGTTCCTTCGCCTCCAGTCCGATCTGGGCAAGACGATCCTCTTCGTCACCCACGACATCGACGAGGCGATCAAGCTCGGCGACCAGGTGGCGGTGCTGCGCGTCGGCGGGGTGCTCGCCCAGCTCGACACCCCCGCGCGGCTTCTGGCCGACCCGGTCGACGACTTCGTCGCGGAGTTCGTCGGGCGCGACCGCGGCTACCGCGCGCTCGCCTTCGCGGAGGCGCCGGAGCTGACCCTGGCCGACGAGCCGACGACCCGCCTCGGGGCCACGGCGGACGAAGTGCGTGCGCTCGGCCAGCCGTGGGTCCTCTGCCTCGGCGCCGAGGGTGACCCCATCGGCTGGGTCCGCACCGAGGCCGTGACGACGACGGTCGACCGGACGCTGCTGCACCGGGGTGGCACCGTGGCCCGGTCCGACGGCTCCCTGCGCGCCCTCCTCGACGCGGCGCTCAGCTCCCCGAGCGGGCGCGGTGTGGTCGCCGACGCGGACGGCCGTTTCCTCGGCACCATCCTCGCGTCGCAGGTCGTCCCCGTCATCGAGGCCCGCCACGACGCCACCCCGCCGTATGCCGCTGAGCCGGCTCAGCGG
>NZ_JAPFQL010000090.1 GCF_028446585.1 Intrasporangium calvum | reverse complement strand
GCCGGCCCAGCGGCATACGGCGTGGGGGGTGTGTCAGCTGGCGGGGGCTGCCGCGGCGACCGCGTCGAGCGCCCGGGTCAGCCGGGCCTTGGCGTCGGTCGCGACCTCGACCAGCGCCTCGCCCGACGCGATCTGGGTCATGAAGTCGGGGTTCATCGCCTGGACGACCGTGCGGCCGGCGTCGTCGACGCGGACGACGACGTTGCAGGGCAGGAAGACGCCGATCGACGGCTCGACCTGGACCGCGGCATGAGCCAGCGGTGGGCGGCAGGCGCCCAGGATGACCTGTGGTGGCAGCTCGGCGCCGATCTTGGCCTTGAGCGTGCTGGCGAGGTCGATCTCGGTGAGGATGCCGAAGCCCTCGTCGGCGAGCCGCTCCCTCGTGACCTGCAGGGCCTCCTCGAACGGCAGCTCCGTCGTGACGGTGATCGCGTGGTCCATCGCTGTGCTCCTCGTGCTCGGTTCGTTTCGTTCAGGATGGGGTCGCTCCATCTGACCCCAGTCTGGTCGATTCTCGGCTCAGGCGTCAGCCTTGGCGCTCTGCGCCTCGACCTGGCGACGGACGTCCTCCATGTCGAGGTCACGCACGGCCTGGATGACCTGCTCGAGAGCCGCCGCGGGCAGGGCGCCGGGCTGGCTGAAGACAAGGATGCCGTCGCGGAAGGCCATCAGGGTCGGGATCGAGGTGATCCGCGCCGCGGCGGCGAGCTGCTGCTCGGCCTCGGTGTCGACCTTGCCGAAGACGATGTCGGTGTGGGTCTCCGACGCGGCCTCGTAGACCGGCGCGAACATGCGACACGGTCCGCACCAGGAGGCCCAGAAGTCGACGAGGACGATGCCCTCGCCGGAGACGGTGGACTCGAAGTCGGCGTAGCTGAGGTTTCGGGTGCTCATGAACGGGTTCCTTCAGGGTGTGTGGCAGCGCCGACTGGCGCGCCCCGGTGGGCGTGACGTACAGTGGTTCCAACATACCCCCTGGGGTATCTATTCCGTTCACAGAGACTGATGAGTCACACAGACTTTCGAGGAGGACCGACATGTGCAGACCAGCCAACTGCAGGAAGTGCGGCAAGACCACCTGGGCCGGTTGTGGCCAGCACGTCGACCAGGTGATGCGTCACGTGCCGCGCGACCAGCGCTGTGAGGGCCACGCCAAGGAGGCCGCAGGGGCCTCCGGTGGCGTCTTCGGCCGGCTCTTCGGCCGCGGCTGACCCGACTCCCGGCCGAGGGGCCTCCCCCTGTTCCCTCGGCCGGGTCCGCACTGATGGGCCGAGCGCGTACCCCCGACGCGCTCGGCCCATCGCTGTGTCCCTCCCGCTGGCCGCTGCTCAGGCGACCTGCACCCGGAGGTCGACCGGGACCCCTTGCGTGAGCACGTCGTAGACGGCGGACCGGCGCCGCGACTGCTCCACGATCTCGCGGAGCACGGGCTCAGGCGCGTCCCCCTTGATGGTGAAGGTCACCGTGACCTGCTGGTAGCCGTTGCGGACGTCCTGCAGGCCGAGGATGCCGTTGAGGTCGATGTCCCCCCGAACCGTCGAGCGGACCTCGGTCAGCGTCACCTTGCGGGCTGACGCGATGTTGGCGATCCCTGCCGTGAGGCACGCGGCCAGGGCGTGCAGGAGGAACTCGACAGGGGTCGGCCCGTGGTCGCGGCCGACGAGGACTGCCGGGTGGTCGGCGTCGAAGACGAACTCGCGCTCGTGCGCTCGCTCCTCGCCGACGCCGAAGAAGTCGTGGATCCGGGTCAGGCTGTGGGTGCCGTCGATCCACTCGTTGTGCGCCCGGAACTGGAAGTGCGCAGCTTCAGGCATCTGTCGGACGGCGTCGAGGGTCGCGAACAGCGTCGGGGTGTCGACGCCGTTGCGGTGGGCGGTCTCAGTGGACATGGGTCTCTGCTTTCCTCTCAGGTGATGGGTGGGTCGGTGCTGCCCGGGGCAGCGGCCGTTGGTGGAGTTCCTCGGCGAGCTCGTCGATCTCCAGGGCCAGGCGACGCTGGAGGCCGACGAACGTCGGCTGGTCAGGGAAGGCGGCCAGGGCCACCGTCGTCTCGAAGATCGGTCGGGACAGTCGGTCCCGCGTGCGCTCGTAGTCGGCCAGCGCCTGCTCCTCCACGGACGGGCAGCGCAGGCTCGCGTCGATCGCCGCCGCGGCGAGCTCCGCCTGACACAGCGCGTCGCTGATGCCATGACCGGTGATCGCGTCCCGGTGGTAGCCCGCGTCGCCGACGAGCGACCACCCGGGCCCGTGGGCCTCGCGGAAGTGGTTCGGCATCCGGAGCATCCCACGCACCGGAGCGCGTTGCGCCTCGGGACCAACCCGCTCTGCGAGCGCCGGCACCTGCTCGCTGAGGAGGCCGGCAAAGGCCTCTTCCGCGCTGCGGCGGTGTCGGTGGCGGCGCGCCATCTCCTCGGACGTGATGGCCCAGACGCAGGCCTCACCGCCGTGGGTCGGGAACACCCCGGCGAAGACGCCGTCTGCGAGGTGGTACTCGATGGCGTCCCACTGGCCGGCGAAGTAGGCGTACTGGCACGCACCCGAGCTCGGGCGGACCATGGTCGGCCGGGCGCCCACCGACCGGGCGACCCGTGAGCTCAGCCCGTCGGCGCCGACGACATGAGCGGCCCGGACGACCACGGGACCCTGCTCGTCGTGGCCCAGGACTCCGGTCGCCCGGCCCGTCGCGTCGGTGCGGACGCCGTCCATCGCAAAGCCTTCCCACAGTCGGGCGCCGGCAGCGAGCGCCGTGCGCTGGATCGCCTCATCGAGTGCGTAACGGCGCGGCGCGAGCACGAAGTCCGTGCCGTAACGGTCCTTGATGACACGGTCCAGCCGGCCGAGGCCACTGGAGAACTCCACCCGCCGGATCGGCGGAGCACCTTGCTCGACCAGCTGCTCGACGACGCCGAGGCGGGACAGCAGGACCATCCCGGAGCGGGCGATCACGTGCGTCGAGATGGTGTCGCTCGGGAAGCGCGCCCGATCGAGCATCAGGACGTCGTGACCTGCCCGCGCCAGGTGCGCGGCCGTGGCGGCCCCGGCAACCCGGCTCCCGACGATGACGACGTCGGCGGTGGCGGTCCGCACCTCGTGCGGCGAAGCGGAGTGTCTGGCGTTCACCGGGCTGTCCTCTCGATCGGCTCGAGGACAACGGTGCGACGTCGGCGTCAGTCAGTGCTCGGACAGCGGGTGGACTTCTGCTGGACGGTTCGTGGACTCGTCGTCCGCGAGGAATGCGTCGACCTCGCTGAGCAGGTGCTCCCACGCGGGCTCGTCGGCCTGGAGCAGGTGGTTGCGGGTGTCGAGCGGGACGAGGCGACTCCCGCGGATGCGAGCCGCGAACTCCCGGCCCTGGCTGAAGGGGATCCGGACCTCGTTGCGGCCGTGCAGGATGAGCGTCGGGACCTGCACCCTCGTCGCCGCCTCACGCACGTCCATCGTGACGGACACGTTGTTGAGGCGCAGGGCGTTCTCGGCCGACGTGGTGCGACGCATCAAGGCCGCGAAGTCGCTCCACAGCTGCGGCGGCGCGTCCGGCATGAAGGTGGAGGAGAAGTAGAGCCGGAAGGACGGGTCGTCGCGGCCCCAGCCCATCCGGATCAGCTCCGCCTGCATCTCCGCCTCGCGCAGCTCCTCCGGTGTCGACGCACGGACCAGGCGGCCCGTGACGAAGGCCCCGATGAGGATGAGCCGGCTGACCCGCTCCGGATGCCGGACGGCGTACTCCACGGCCACCGGCCCACCCTGAGACAACCCCATCAAGGGGAAGCGTTCCAGACCGAGCTCGTCGACGACCGTTTCGAGGTCGCGGACGAAGGACTCGAACGAGATGTCCTCCGGATCGTGGTCGGACAGCCCGCAACCGCGCTCGTCGTAGCGGATGAACGTCCGCCCCCGCGAGAAGCCCTCCATCCAGTGCCGCCAGACCGGACTCTCCCACTCGTAGTCGAGGTGCGTGATCCAGTGGGCTGCTCGGACCAGGGGCGGCCCCTCCCCCACCGTGGCGTAGGCGATGCGCACCCCGTCGCTCGCCTGGCAGAAACGGATGGTCTGCTCCAGGCGGCGCGAGTCGGGGCGCGGCGTCACCACCGGTTCGCTGCCGGCGTGCTCGGACCCGACGTCCGCCACCCAGCGGTAGCCCCTGCCGTGGGCGGTCTTGATCACGCGCTGGAGGTCCCCGTCGTCCCCGACGACCCGACGTGCAGCCTTGATCCGGCTGGTCAGGGTCGACTCGCTGACGAACCGGTCCCCCCACACCGCGTCCAGCAACTCCGTCTTCGGCACGACGCGGTCCCGGTTGCGGACCAGGTAGGAGAGGACGTCGAAGACCTGCGGCTGGACATGAACCGGCTCGCCGCCGCGCTCGAGGAGGAACCGGTCGGTGTCGAGAACCACGTCCCCGAACGTGAACCGCACTCCGCGATCATCCCACCCGACCCCAACGGCAGGGCACCTTTGCGCTCAGAGCCAGCTGAGCGGCATACGGCACGAGTGGGGTGACCACGCTGCAGTCGGAAAAATCCGCCTGCGTGTCTTTTGTCGCAGGTCCACACTGGTCGTAGACGTCCGTCAAGCAGGCGGCGGTGACCGTCGCGGGTCCGGCAGCGGGCCCGCCAGTCGTCGGGGGCACCCATGCGACTGCAATACGTGCAGGCCTTCATCACCTTGGCGGAGGAACTCAACTTCCGCAGCGCGGCCGCGCGGCTCTGCCTGAGCCAGCCGGCCCTCACCGCCCAGATCCACGAGCTGGAGCGAGTCCTCGCCGTCACCCTCTTCGAACGCAACCGGCACGGGACCCAGCTGACGGCTGCCGGTGCCATGCTGCTGCCGCTCGCGGAGACGGCCGCCGCAGCGTGGGGGGACCTCATCGGTGCCGCTGCGGGGGCCGGGGTGGCAGGCGGACGCGCACGGTGCCGCTTCCGGGTCGGCCTGGTCGTCGGCGGTATCGGTCCACCCACCTGGCCGACGCTGGAGAGGTTCCAGTGGACGCGGCCCGAGATCGAGCTCGTGGTCCGACAGCTCGGCTTCCACAACGCCCTCGACGCGCTCGCCGACGACCTCGTCGACGCCCTGTTGCTGCACGGTCCCACCGACGACCGCCACGCACAGGTCGTCACCGTAGGGTTCACCCGAGTCGGGGTCCTGGTCGGCCGTCGCAGCCCGTGGGCGCACAACGAGACCCTCGACGAGGAGGACATCGTGCCCCTCCTCCGCTATGCACCGCCCGCGGAGATGGGACGAGAGTTCCGTGAGTTGTGGATGCCGGAGCGCGCCCTTCAGCCGCGGCGTGCCACCAAGGACCTGCCGGGCCACGGCGGCATCAGTGCCATGATCCGCGCCACGGCGCTGGGCGGGGCCGTGGGGTTCTGGCCGGCGCACCTCACCGTGCCCGCCAGCTCAGGCACCCTCGTCCGGCCGCTCGAGCAGGAGCGATGGGCCCCGCTCCAGGTCGCGGTCCGGAGGCTTGGCACAGAGGCCGAGGACCTCGTCGAAGCGGCCCGGAGGGTCATCGCTGAGCACCCCGGACGACGCCTCGCTGATCACGGAGTCTGATCACCCGACTGCAGACGCGGGGGCCGGCCCGGCCCTACCGTGATCGGCCTCGGAGTACTTCCACTCATCGGTTTCGAGGGGGTCAGCGATGCGACGAACGGTTCTCCTGGCGGTGGCCGCCGCAGGATCTCTTCTGGCGGTGCCGCTCCCCGGTCAAGCCAGGGAGGTCACCACGCACGTGGTCGACGACGACAGGGCGCAGTGCGCCCAGGCTGGCTACACCTCGATCGGCGCGGCCGTTGCCGCAGCCGCACCGGGGGACCTGGTCCTGGTCTGTGGCGGCAGCTACGAGGAGCGCGTCGTGGTCGACAAGACGCTGGTCATCAAGGGCCAGCCGGACGAGGTGGAGGCGCTCGACTGTTTCGCCGAGACGCCGTCAGCTCTGGGGGACCTCGACACCAACGTCTTCCCGGTCCTCTCGCCCCCAGATGCTGTGCCCGGACCACTCCTGGCGCTCCAGGCCGACGGTATCGACGTGTCCGGTCTCGTGCTCGAGGGGATGGTCGACGCCGGTGTCAACTCCATCTACCGAGCTGCCTTGGAGACGAGCCCGGCCCATAGCGGTTTCCGCGTCCACCACACCATGTTCCGGCTCAACACCCTCGGGATGGAGACCACGAGCAATGGCGCGATCCCGTCTCGCTTCGACCACAACTGCCTGCGTCAGAACGGGTGGGGCGCCGCCAACCAGAGGTTCACCCTCACCCAGGCTCGGTTCGACCACAACGAGAGCTTCAGGCAGCGGTTCTTTGACTACGAGATGGGTTGGAGCGTGGCCCGAGTGGACGCCGTCCTCCTCGACCACAACATCGCGAGGCAGGCTGCCTTCCACGGTGTGTACGTCGGGCAGTCTTCGAGCATCCGCATCGAGGACAACAGCCTCTCTGCCACTCGGCTCAACATCTGGGTCGTGGGGCCCACCGAGAACATCACGATCGCACGGAACACCTTGTCCAGTGCGACCGTGGGCATACGTCTCGGTCCGGGAGTCCTCAGCCCGACTGAGGCGATCGTCGACGCTGTGGTCGAGGGGAACACCATCAGTGGGACGAACGTGAGCCCGGGAACGGGCATCTGGGTCCCGCTCGCCTATTCGGGGCACGGCCTCCGCGTGGTCGACAACATCCTCAGCGATCACCACTTCGCCGGCTTGAGAGTGCATGCAGGAAGCGGCAACACCTACGCGGACAACGTCATGGAGCGAAACGGCAGCTTCGGGACCTTCGTCGGGCCGGGCGCGACCGGAAACACCTTCGCCAACAACATCATGCTGGGCAACCAGGTGGACGCTCAGGACAACACTGCCTACGTCGAGGACGGGGTGACCAAGGTGCGCAACACGTGGACGGGCAATCTCTGCGTCACTGATGTGCCGATGGGTGTCTTGTGCGACCGGGGCCTCGCCCCATGACGAGGATGCAGATGAGCTGACAGGGACAGCCACCCGGGGAGGTGGCAGCAGGGACTCGGCTTCCCAGCCCGCTCGTGGGGGGACGACGGGCTGGGAAGCCGGCCCAGCGGCATACGGCATGGACGACGCCGTGACTGTGGAGGGTCGCCCGCCCGCCGACGCCGGCGACCGGCCACGCTCACATCTGCTCTGGCGACTCCAGACCGAGCAGGTCCAGGCCGGTCACCATGGTGCGCAGCACGAGCGCGCTGAGCGTCAACCGGGACTCGCGCAGCTCGTCGGTCTCGGCCTTGAGCACGGGGCAGTTCTCGTAGAACGCCGAGAACGCCTGGGCGAGCTCGAAGAGGTGGCCGCAGAGGCGGTGCGGCTCGTAGACGGCGCCGACCTCGGTGACGACGTCGGCGAAGCCGAGCAGCAGCTGGCCGAGCGCCCGCTCGTGCGGCGTGCCGAGCGTGATCGGCGCGTGCTGGGCGACGGGATCCAGCCCGGCCTGCCGGAAGATCGAGCGGACCCGGGCGACGACGTACTGGAGGTACGGCCCGGTGTTGCCGGTGAGCGACACCATCCGGTCGAGGTCGAAGACGTACTCGCTGTTGTGGGCGACGGAGAGGTCGGCATACTTCACCGCGCCGATTCCGACCTGCCGCGCGATCGTCGCCCGCTCGTCCTCGGACAGGTCGGGCCGGGTCTCGTCGATGAGGCCGCGCGCCTTCGTGACCGCCTCGTCGAGCAGGGCCATGAGCCGCAGCGAGGAGCCGGACCGCGTCTTGAGGATCTTGCGGTCCTCGCCGAGGACGTTGCCGATCTGGATGTGGACGGGCGTGACGTCCTCGGGCAGCCAGCCGGCGAGCCGCGCGGTGTCCCACACCATGTTGAGGTGCAGCGCCTGAGGGGCGCCGATGACGTAGAGGACGCGATGGGCGCCAAGGTCCGCCACTCGGTACTTGATCGTCGCGAGATCCGTTGTGGGATAACCATATCCGCCGTCGGACTTGCGGATGATGAGCGGCACCGGCTTGCCCTCGCGGCCGGTGTAGCCGTCGAGGAAGACGCACAGCGCCCCGTCCGAGACCGTCGCGAGACCCTTGGCCTCGAGCTCTGCGCAGACGTCGGCGAGCATGTGGTTGTAGGTGGACTCACCGGCGAGGTTCTCGTCGCCGAGGGTGACGCCGAGGGTCTGGTAGACCTTGTTGAAGTAGACCTTCGACATGCCGACGAGCCGGTGCCAGTGCTCGAGGGTCTCGGGGTCGCCCCCCTGGAGCTTGACGACCCGCGCCCGAGCCCGGATGTCGAAATCGCCTGCGCTGCCGTCGGGCTCGGCCTTCTCAGCAGCATCGAACTTGGCCCGCGCCGCCTGGTAGAAGGCGTTCGGGTCGGTGACGAGCAGCTCCGCCTCGGGCGAGTCCTCGCCGACCTCGAGGAGGTGCTCGATGAGCATCCCGAAGGGCGTGCCCCAGTCACCGATGTGGTTCTGCCGGATGACGTTGTGACCGAGGTGCTCGAGGGTGCGCGCGAGGGAGTCGCCGACGATCGTCGTCCGCAGGTGCCCGACGTGCATCTCCTTGGCGACGTTGGGCGCCGAGTAGTCGATCGGGATGTTCTGCCGCTCCTCGACCGGCACCCCGAGCCGGTCGTCGGCGTCGACGTCCGCGAGGAGGGAGGCGAGCCAGACGTCGCTGAAGGTGATGTTGATGAAGCCCGGGCCGCTGACCTCGAGCTGCTCGGCCACTCCGTCGAGGTCCAGCGCGTCGACGATCTTCGCCGCCACGTCGCGCGGCGGCGCGCCGACCTTCTTCGCGAGCGCGAGCGCGGCGTTGACCTGCACGTCGGCGAACTGCGACGGGCGCAGCACCGGGTCGGCCTCGCGGAAGTCGTCACCGAGGGCGGCGGCGATCGCGGACTGGACCTTGGGTGTGAGCGCGACGAGCGGGGAGACCATGCGGGCCAGTCTAGGAGCGCTGGGCGGGTGCCCGCGTCGCCGTTTCGTCCCGCTGGGTCCATGGACGCCGCCGTATGCCGCTGGGCTCGGTCCCAGCAGCCGACCTCCTCAGACGACGGTGAAGTTGAGCATCATGCCGGCGTCCTCGTGCTCCAGCTTGTGGCAGTGCAGCAGGTAGCGGCCCTTGTAGCCACTGTCGAACCGGAGCCGGACGGTGACGGTCTCGCGGTCGTGGAGCAGGACCGTGTCCTTCCAGCCCTCTTCCCAGGGGAAGAGCCTGCGTCGGCCGCCGTCGCGCGACATCACCTTGAAGGAGGCGCCGTGGACGTGGACGGGGTGGGGGGCGTTCCCGTTGGTCCGGAACACCCAGTCCTCGACGTCGCCAGCCGGGACGTTGAACGAGTTGAGGGCCATGTCGTAGACGACCCCGTTGATCCGGGTCATGCCGTCGAAGGAGAAGAGTCGGGTCGTCACCGGCGCGATGTCGCCGAAGGTCGGGCCATCGCTGCTGAGGCCCTCGCCTGCGGCAGGAACGGTCGCGACGGCACCGAGGCCCCCTGGCTTGCCGCTGCCGGTCAGTCGCAGGAGCGGCCACCCGCTGTTGGTGTCGACGAGCCCGACGGTCTGGGTGGCGGCCAGCCCGCTGCAGTCGACCAGCACGTCGACGCGCTCGCCGGGGCTGAGCTCCATGGCGGGCACGTCGACGGCCGTCGGCAGCAGACCGCCGTCGTTGCCGATGAGCCGGAAGGTGGCCCCATTGGAGAGCGTCAGGTTGAACAGGCGGGAGTTCGACCCGATGAGGATGCGGAACCTGTACCACGTCTGGTCGACCTCGAGCGCCGCGTCCCGCGTCCCGTTGACGAGGGCGATGTTGCCGGTGAAGCCGGAGGCCTTGCCGTTGTAGCTGAGATTGCCGGCCTTGTCGACGTTGGCGTCCCTGATGACGAGGGGCACCTCGTAGGCCTCTGACGGCACCGAGAGGGCGTCCTCGACCGAGTCCCGGATGATGAAGCCACCGGCGAGGCCGTAGGCGACCTGGCTCGCTGTGGCGAGATGGGGGTGCGGGTGGTACCAGCTCATCCCGGCCCGCTGCTTCACGGTGAAGGCGTACGTGTGGGTGCCGTTGGGCGCGATGGCCTCGTGGGGCTGTCCGTCCTCGGCGGTCGGCACGATGAGGCCGTGCCAGTGCACCGTCGTCTCGGCGTCCAGGTTGTTGGTGAACGGAACAGCGACCGCATCGCCCCGGCGCACGACGAAGTTCGGTCCAGGAAGGGTGCCGTTGTAGACGAGGGCCTTGCCGACGGTGCCCCCGCCGAGGTCGACCTGCCCCGATGCGGCTGTCAGCGCAGTGTCGGGCGTGACCGACGGGGGGATGAAGAGTCGGTTGGTGCTGCCCCGCGGGGGCGGCGCGGCGATGGACGTGCTCGACCGCAGTGCGCCGAGGCCCCCGAGCGCGGCGACGCCACCGACCCCGACCGCGGCCTGCAGGACCCGGCGCCTGCTCACCCCTGCCCCAGCAACGCGCGTGCCACCCATGGCCGGCTCCTCCCTGTCGGTCCCCCCGGTAACCCCGATCTCGCCCAGGGGACGATCGATGTGTTGATCCAGTGAAGCGCCCCGTGCGCGACTTCGGCTGAAGAATCCCTGAAGATCCGGTCAAGCCCGCCCGCCGAGAGAGCGATTCGTCTGGTTTGCCTCGGTGTGGGACCGGACGAGTCGCTCGTTCGATCAGGGGGTGGGCAGATCGGCGGCGGCGAGCACCTGGGCCCAGGTGATGCGCTTCAGCTCCGGGGTGTCGCCGAGCGGCAGGCCGGCGAGGGCCCTGCGGCGCTCGTCGCCGCGCAGCTCGTCGCCGAACCGGTCGACGAAGACGAGCATCCGGGGCCGGGCCACCCCGCCGAGGTTGTCGCGGACCGTCTCGTTGAGGTCGCGGGCGACGGCTGCAAGGTCCTGCTCGGCAGCGGTCGCCGCGTCGAGCACGACGGCAGCCGCGAGGAACCGGCCGCCCTGGGAGTCGCGGCGCTCGATGACGTCGGCCCGCTCGACGAACGGGTGGTCGAGGAGCGTCTGGCGGACCTCACTGATCGAGACGAGCTGACCGGAGAGTGAGACGACCTCGTCGGTGCGCCCGAGGAACTCGAGCCCACCCTCGGGCGTGCGCCGCACCCGGTCGCCGGTCGTGTAGAGCCCGGGCCGGGTCGTCCAGTGGTGGTCGGTGGCCGCGGCCACGTCACCGGCCCCGGGGAGCATCTCGCCGGCCCACCCCTGCGTCAGCACGAGCTCACCGGCTTCCCCGTCCGGCACCGGGGAGCCGGCGTCGTCGATGATCTGGGGTGCCACGGAAGGCAGCAGCTGCGGGTCCAGCGGCTGGCTGAGGTGGCAGATCCCGCCGAGCTCGACCTGCCCCCACCCGTCCGCGACGGTCACCGGGTGGTGCCCGAGGTCCGATGCGGCCCAGCGGCGCAGCTCCGGCTCGGACGGCTCGGCATAGAGGACGACGCGGCGCAACGACTCCACCCGACTCGTGTCGGCGAGCGCCGGGGCCCAGCCGCGCATGGTGCGCAGGACCGACGGGGTCGTCATCATCGTCGTCACGCGGTGGCGGCTCATGATCTCCCAGGCCCGCGCGTGGGTGGGGACGTCGAGGGTGCCCTCGTAGAGCACCGTCGTGCCGCCCCGGGCCAGCGGGCCGTAGATGCCGTGCGTCTGGACCGCCAGCCACGACACGTCGCCCGCGCTCCAGAGGCGCTCCCCCTCACCGACTCCCCACTCGTGCAGGGCAGCTGCGGTGACGAGGCTGTTGGCGAGGCCGTGCGTGACGACGACGGGGCGCCCACGCCGATGCGCCTGGCTGATCAGGTAGATCGGGTGGTCGCTCGGCAGGTCGACGGGCTCACCACCAGCGCGGCCCACGGCTCGGCCCAGCTCGGGCTCGGGCGAAGGCGCCCCCGTCCTCGCACCCCGGCCCCGGGTGCGGTCGGCCGCCACGAGGTCGTGGTACCAGCGGTCCCCTTCGTACCAGGCGACGTCCATGCCGGTGCGCCGCACGACGATGGTGTGCTCGATCCCGGCAACGGCGGTGAGCGCCTCGTCGGCGCGCACCTTGAGCGGCAGCACGGTCCCGTGCCGCCAGGCACCGTCCTGGGTGAAGAGGACCGAGGCGCCGAGGCTCTCGAGCCGGTCCGCGAGCGCCTCCGCGGGCAGGGGTGCCGGCAGCACGGCGTGGACGGCGCCGATCCGGGCGCAGGCCAGCATCGCGACGGCCGCTTCGGGGACGAGCCCGAGGTGGAGGGCGACGACGTCGCCCTGCTTGACGCCGATCGAGCGCAGCCCCCTGGCCAGCGTCGACACCTCGTCGAGCAGCTCGCCGTAGGTGATGACCCGCCGGTCCCCCGGCTCGCCCTCCCACGTGATGGCGATGCGATCGGGGTCGACGGCCGCGTGCCGGTCGACGCACGTCACGGAGGCGTTGAGGCGGCCGCCGGGGAACCAGGCGGCCCGGCCGTCCCGCGGCTCCCACACGGCACGGAAGGGAGTCGACCACTCGACGAGCTCGGCGGCGCGGCGCCAGGCGGCCTCGTCCGCCGTCCAGATCGGGTCAGGCATGACCCAGCGTCCTCACGGCGGCAGCCCCCGCGCGGGCGAGGTGCCCGGCCACGGCCTCGACCGTCTCCGGCGAGGCGCCCGGCGCGACCGTGGCGACGAGCGCGGCCAGCGCGGTGCCCTGGCCGTCGATGAGCGGCACGGCCACGTGCCCGGGAGGGCCGAGCGGATGCCCTTCGACCGCGAGCCAGGCGGCCGACGACCACGCGTCGCGGGACGCCTCGGCCGCCGCCCGGTCACCTTCGGCGCAGGTCTCCAGGATCGACTTCCACTCGTCATCACCCGCCCGCGCACCGAGGAGCCGACCCGTGGCGGTCGTCAACGGGCTGCGCACGCTGTGCGGCTCGCGGTAGAGCCCGGCATCCGGCCCGTCGACGCGGTCGATGGTGACGACGGCGGAACGCACCAGGGTCTGCACGACAACGGTCGAACCGACGAGGTCGCGCAGCTGGGCGAGGTAGGGGGCGAGCGCCCCGAGGATCGGCAGGCGGGCCAGGTACCGGTGGGAGAGCCGGACGAGCTCGGGCCCGAGGCTGTAGCGCGACGATCGCGGGTCCTGCTCGACGAGGTCGGCGAGGACGAGCGAGCGCAGCAGCCGGTGGACGGTCGGCACCGACATCCCCGAGCGCTCCGCGAGGTCGGTCAGCTGCTGGTAGGCCGGCCCTTCCCCGAGCAGCTCGAGGAGGGTGACGGCGTTGCGCACCGTGCCGAGACTGCCCCTCGAGTCGCGGTCCCCGACCTCCGTTGACGACACGCGCGTCCTCTCTCCGTGTGGCGGGTGCTGCCCTGACGCGTCATCCCGATCCGGAAACAGACTGTAACTGCGCGGATAACAATTTCACAAGAAGCCCTTGCCCTTTCAGATAGTGGAAACCTATTCTCAGCGAGTCCCCAGCCAACGAAGGAGAGGACCCCGCGTGACCACCGGTCTCACCAGGGCGTACCAGCACTCGCTGAACTCCTCAGCCGTCCCGCCCGGCCAGCCCGTCCTCGAGGTGAAGGACATCGGCCTGCGCTTCGGCGGCGTCCACGCCCTCCAGGACGTGGGCTTCACGGTCACTCAGGGCCACATCCACGCCGTGATCGGCCCCAACGGCGCCGGCAAGTCGAGCCTGCTCAACTGCGTCAGCGGCCTCTACCACCCGCAGCACGGCAGCATCGTGCTCCACACCGGAGCAGAGGGCACCTCGCACGAGCTGACCAAGCTGCCGCCCTACCGGATCGCCCGCCTCGGCGTCGCCCGGTCGTTCCAGAACATCGAGCTCTTCTCCGGCCTCACGGTCCTCGAGAACCTCATGCTCGGCCGCCACATCCACATGAGCAAGAGCGTGCTGGCCAGCCTCCTCTGGTTCGGCCCCGCCCGCCGCCAGGAGATCGAGCACCGGGCGCTCGTGGAGGAGGTCATCGACCTGCTCTCCCTCCAGGCCTTCCGGCACAAGCCCGTGGGCTCCCTCGCCTACGGCATCCAGAAGCGGGTCGAGCTCGGCCGCGCCCTCTGCCTCCAGCCGGCCCTGCTGCTCCTCGACGAGCCGATGGCCGGCATGAACGCCGAGGAGAAGGAGGACATGGCGCGCTACATCCTCGACGTCCACGAGCTGGCCGGCGTCACGGTCATCCTCATCGAGCACGACATGGCGGTCGTCATGGACATCTCCAACCGCGTCAGCGTCCTCGACTTCGGACGCCTCATCGCCGACGGCACACCTGAAGAGGTCAAGGCCAACCCGAAGGTCGTCGAGGCCTACCTCGGGGCGGAGGAGCACTGATGACCGACGACCAGACGATGAGCGATGCGTATGCCGCCGGGCGCGGCCCGGGGGGAGGCGCGGCCCCAGCCACGCGGGTTTCCGGGGGGGACACGGGGGGCGGAGCCCCCCGTGGGGACACGTTCCCGAGGCTGCTCGCTCGGCTCGCGACGGAGCGCCC
>NZ_JAPFQL010000009.1 GCF_028446585.1 Intrasporangium calvum | reverse complement strand
AGCTCGTCCGCCCGGGCCGGTGTCCGGAGCGGACGAGCTGCTCTTTCGGTGTGGAAGCCGAGACCAGCGGGCCCCGGAGGGTCCGCGGTATCGGCGGCGCGACTTTCCCGCCTGGGCCCGAACCGGACAGCCCGACACTCCCGCACGTGCGGGAAAGTGGTCGAGCCTGGACGCCCAGCGGGCTACTCGGCGGGGCCGCCGTAGGCCTGGGGACGCTCGTAGTCGCCGAGGATCTCGGCGAGGGCAAGCGGGCGCGCCGCCTCCGCGTGACGCCCGGCCCGCTGCAACGTCCGACCGAGCAGCAGGTGCGCATAGCCGTCCGTGGGCGACTCCTCGATGAGGCCGCGCAGGACCGCCTCGGCCTTGCGGAACTGAGCCGAGTGGAAGTAGGCCCGTGCCAGGAACTCTCTCAGGTCGGTGGTCGAGTGCAGGAAGGGCTGCGTGTCGTCGGTGGCGGCTGCTTCGGCCTCGGCCAGGAGTTCGGCGAAAGCCGAGGCCGCTGCGAGGTGATCACCGCTCTCGAAGAGGCCTCGGGCCCATCCGTAACGCAGGCTGAAGGGCGTCGAGGTGGCGTTCATGCCCACCAGAACGCCGGGTCCAGCCTCAACATTCCACCGCCCGCGGGGCCCAGAGGCCCGGGCGCCACGGCTACTCGTAGTGCGGCGGACGCTGGTCCTGGAGCCACTGGTCGCGCGACCCGCTCTCGAGCGTCTCTCCCCAACCGCGATCGGTGTCGTCCGCGGTCGAGCCGTAGGACTCGTCGGTGGCCGACTCGGCCGTGCCCTTGCGAAACACTCGTCGGCGGCGACGACGTCCCGGGACCGGCTCGGCACCGTCTTCAAGAGGCGAACCGTTGCGGGACGGGGGCGCGCCGTCGGGACCCCCACCAGCCGGCTCGTCTCGTGCGGGCTCGGCCTGAACCGACTCGGGACGCGGCGGCGCGGCCACGGGCGGCTCGCCGAGCATCGTCGGCCGCCGATCATCCCGAGCCACCCGCACGATGCGAGAGATCTCGCGGGCAGGGTCGCGGAACAGGTCGGTGGTCCACACCCGCAGGTGGAGCCAGCCGAGGCGGGACAGCTGCTCGGGACGGAGTCGATCCCGGTCGCGCGTGCTGCGCATCGACGCGTAGCGCGGCCCGTCGGTCTCGACGGCCACGAGCACCCGACCGCGATGGTAGGGGTCCTCGATCGCGAGGTCGATCCGCTGGTCGGCGCTGCCGTAGTCCTCGTGGACCACGAAGCCCTCGCGACGCAGCCGGGCGGCCAGGTCGTCCCGCAGGGCATCGCGGCTGGGCTCGCGCGCGGCGGTAGCGGTCCCGGGCAGCGAAGCGCCCCTGGACTCCGCGTAGGCGAGGAAGTCACGGAGCATCACCGCGCCGCGTGCCCTCAGCCGAGCCGGATCGAGGTCGGCCGCCAGCAGGGACGAGACGACGGTCATCCGCGCACGGGCCCGCGTGATCGCGACGTTGAGCCGGCGCTCACCGCCCTCCGTGTTGAGAGGGCCGAACCGGTGCAGCACCCGGCCGTGCGGCGTCTTGCCGTAGCCGATGGACAGGATGATGGCGTCGCGCTCGTCGCCCTGGACCCGCTCGAGGTTCTTGACGAAGAAGTGCTCGTCCCGGTCCGGGTCGAAGAAGCCGGCCACCTCGGGGGCATCGCGCAGCGCCGCGGTGATGGCCTCCTCGAGGCGGTTCGCGTGCTTGATGCCGAGAGCGATCACCCCCAGCGACTCCTTCGGCCGGCGCCGAGCATGGTCGAGCACGAGGCTGACGACTCGCTCGACCTCGGCAGTCGTGGACTCGATGGTCTGCTCGCCGGGTTGTACGACGGCCTGCCCGTCCACCGGCTCGAACGTCAGGGCCGACTCGACCGCGGTGCCCGGGAACGTGGTCAGGCCGCCGTCATACATCGCGGCGTTCGCGAACGCGATGAGGCGCTCGTCGCGGCTGCGGTAGTGCCAACCCAGCCGCCGCGTCGGGAGGGCGGCGGCCAGCACATCGAGCACCGACTCGAACCCCGCGGTGAGCACGTCCTCCTCGGGTGGGACGGCACCCTCGTCGTCGGAGACGACGGTGAAGAAGTTCGTCGGCGGCAGTTGTCGCTCGTCGCCGGCGACGACGACCTGCCGCCCGCGCGAGACGGCGGAGATCGCCTGGGCCGGCTGGACCTGGGACGCCTCGTCGAAGATGACGACGTCGAACCAGCGCCCGGGAGGCAGCGTCGAGGCGACGACGAGCGGGCTCATCGCCCAGCACGGCTTGATGGCGGTCAGTGCTGCCGAAGCGGCGGGCATGAGGTCTCGGAGGGGCTTGTGCCGGCGGGCTCGCCCGGCTTCGGCGCGCACGAGCGCCTCCTGGGCCGGGTTGTCCCCCAGCACCTCACGGATGTTCCGGGCAACGGCCTCACGGACGCGCTGCACCGTGGCGCGCAGGTGCGCGCGGTCGGCAGCCGCGAACTCCTCGGCGACGCGACGCAGCCCTTCCCCGTCGTGGGCACCGTAGGCCGGGTCGCGCAGGCTGATCTCCTGCGCCAGTGACGCCCACCAGACGAGGTCGACCTCGGCGGGGACCGCGGCGGGGGCGACGCCGCGCGCAGCCAGGTCGTCCACCAGCGGCCCGAGCCCGGCTGCCCGGAGCTCGTCGAGGACCGCAGTGACGTGCGGCAGGACGGCGACCCGCTCGGGGCGAGCCGCCAGGGCGACCAACCGGTCGCGCAGATTCGCGAGAGAAAGCCCGGTGAGCTCGCCGCCACCGTCACCGTCGGTCGGCAGCCGTTCCTCGAGCCAGCGGAGGTCGGCGAGAAGCCGGTCGCGCACCTCGAGCGCCTCGTCGAGTCGGGGCGAGATGGAGGGCCGGCCCCCGCCGCCGACGAGGGCGAACCACTGCCGTCGCTGCTCCCTGGCGGAGACCAGCTCGGCGTGCAGGTCCTCGGGCGGCCTACCCGGACGCAGCAGCCGCTTGGCCTGCTGCCGCACCTTCCAGCGGGTGACCCAGCCCATGTCGACGTCGTGCTCGGCCCGCCACTGCGCACTCGCCGTCGCTGCGATGTGCTCGTCGAGCGGGATGTCGAACACTTCGGGCCGGAAGACCTCCAGGGTGTGCCGCACCGCCGACATCGTCTCGAGGGCCGACTGCCACTCGGCGATGGAGCTGGCCGCCGGGACGTGCGACTCGCCGAGGATGGCCCCCAGCCGGGCAGCCGCCTCGTCGAGCTCGGCCGTGCTGTAGCGGGTGGCGATGTCGAGCGCCCTCGCCGCCTCGTCGGGGGTGAGGATGCGCGCCCCGAACCACGGGTCGTCGCCCTCCTGCGACCAGGCCCCCAGCCCGGCGGCGTCGCGCAGCCGACCAGAGAGGGCGCGGATCCGGTCACGGTCGATGCCGGCCAGGGTCGCGCCGCTGAGCCGGACGCGCGACGTCGGCGACGGCTGCCTCGTGGCCAGCTCCGCGAGGGCTTCCTGGACCTGGTGCACCGACACGCCCCACGGCTGCCGTACCGCGTGCATCGCCCGGGTGTGCGCCACGAGCCGGCCCCGCCGGTCGCGCAGGACCGACACGGGGATGTCGGCCTCGCCGCGTCCGGGCGCCGACGCCACGTCGAGACCTGGCACGTCACGGTCCTCGCGCATGGCCCAGTCGAGCGTGCGGGCGAACTGCTGGGCAGCCGCACGCCGGTTGGTCATGCCGTCGTAGGCGTCGAGCACGAGGTCGCCGAGCCCGAGACGGTCGAGCCGGCCGACGACGGCGTCGATGGCGGCGCGCTTCTCGGCGACGAAGAGCGTGGACTTGCCCTCGGCGGCGAGAGCGGCGATGAGGTTGGCGATGGTCTGGGACTTGCCGGTGCCCGGCGGACCCTTGATGACGAGGTGCGCGCCGGCCCGGACGGCGTCGATCGCCGCGTGCTGCGACGAGTCGGCGTCGAGGACGAGGTGCTCGTGCTCCGGGTCGGGCTCGGGGTCGGACTCGGGCACGCGCAGCCGCACCGCCGCCAGCGCCGACTCGTCCCCGGCGAGGGCCGCGACGACGTCATGGTCTGCGAGGTCGGAGCCCTGGAGCGCGAGGTCCGCGACCATCGGCAGCTTGGCGTAGGAGAAGGTGCCGACGACGAGGCGTGGCGCGATGGCGAGGTCCGGCACGTGGGCGCACTGGGACTGGAGCGCGGCGAAGACGGGATAGGGGTCGAACGTGTCACCCCGGGTGGCGAGGTCGGCGAGCGCCTCGCCGTCGATCTCGAGCCCTTGCTCGGACCGCAGGTACTCGATCAGGACCGGGTTGAACTCGACCTCGGGCCCCAGGACGATGTCGAAGTCCTCCTGTGCCGGACCGGTAGGGCGCAGCTCGAGCGGCCAGAGCAGGACGGGCGCCGCCGGGGGCCGAGGTGCCCGCGCGACCGTCCAGGTGGCCATGCCGATCGCGAGGAAGCCGGCCGCGATGCCCCGCTCCTCCTTCAGCTCCTGCGCCTTGGCGCGGATCGCCCGGGCGCGCCGCCTCGCCTCGGCGAGCGCGGCCGGCTCGCGCATGAGGTCGGACAGCCGGGTACGACGGCCGGCGAGAAGCATGGAGACACCGCCGGGGTGGGCGGTGGTGAGGTCGAGGGTGCCGGATGGCAGGTCGCGATACCAGAGCAGGGTGTTGCGGCCGCCGAGATCGACGAGCGAACGCTGCCACGCCTTCACCGCTGCCGCGACTCGGTCGGCGCGTGGGTCCCCCGACATCGCCTCGGCCGGCTGGGCGGCGGGTCGTGGGGCGTCGGTCATTCCTGCAGGCTAACCAAGAAGGTCACCCCAGAGGCCACCGGCAGGCGCCGCAACACGCCCGGCGCCACAAAACTCACACCGGTGGCAGCACGGTGAGTTCACCGGTTCCGGGCGTGTTGCGTCACAGGGTGGGTCCGGACATGGCCGCCAGATGTCGTATGCCGCTGAGCCGGCCCCGCGCCCAAAGGTGGCGTCCGTGCGGGGCGAGCCCAGCGGCATACGGCTCAGGTGGGTCCTTCGGCGTCCTCGAGACGACCTGACATCGCGCGCTCCGGCGGGAGGGTCAGGTGAACGACACCGCCGTCGAGGTCCACCCACGTCTTGTGGGGGTCACCCTCGGAGCCTGGAGTCGGAGCCTCGATGCGCTTGCGGTCACGCAGCCGGGTCACGGGAGCAGGTGGTCGAGCACGCGACCCATCACGGCGACGCGTCCCTCCGAACCCGTCACACCCTCGAGGCCGAAGCCCATGAGCAGCGTGTCCGGGGTGGAGATGGCGGCCCCGACGGGGAAGCCGGAGGCGTCGGTGGCGATCCAGTCGTTCGCGTTGGAGCCGCCGCCCTCAGGCGCGCCGCTGACGTCCCAGCCCTCGAGCCCGGATTCGAAGGACGTGTTTCCCTCTCCGGTCGACACGACGATGTCGTCGACGAACACGCCCAGGCCCTGGACGGCCCAGTCGCTCGCATAGGCGATGGAGACCTCGACCTGGCCACCGGCGTAGGCGGACAGGTCGACGGACCACTGCTGCCAGGCACCGGAGTTGCCGCTCGCGGCGTTCCACGAGCCGGTCGTGCCGGTCGGCGTGCACGCGCCCGTCTCGCTGTCCCACGTCTGGTAGTGGTCGAGCTGCGGGTGCAGGTCACGCCAGCCCTCGGCACAGCTGTCGCCGGTGGAGGTGGTGGTGTGGCCGTTCTGGTCCGGAAGTGTCGTCCAGTCCTCCCCGCCGGCGGTGCGGGCCTCGACGAAGAGGTAGTCCCAGGCCGGCTCGGTGTCGTAGGAGGTCCAGAAGGAGAGGGTGGTCCCCCCGGACGGCACGGTGATGGTGCGGGTCAGTCGCTTGTAGGAGATGTCGGCGATCTGCGAGTAGGCGTACTGCTCCCCGGTGTGCGGGGCGTAGGGCCCGCCCGGCTTGTCCCACACGGCCGACGGCCAGCTCTCGAACTCCTTGAACTCCTCGACCGGGAGGATCCCGCTCGTCGCGACATAGGACATCGTGTCGTCCTGGTTCTTGGCGCTCTTGGGCCCGTTGAGGGTCCAGGTGAGGCCGGTGAAGGGGTCGTCGATGCCGTTCACGCCGAAGGTCTTGCCCTGGGCGTCGAGCCCGTCCCCCTCGACGGCGACGTAGCCGCCGAACCAGTACTGCAGGACGTCGTTGGTCCCGTCACCCGAACCGGCGAGCGGCAGGCAGCGACGCTCGTCGACGCCGGCTGGCAATGGCACACAGGCGATCTCGCCCTTGGGGTCGTAGAGCTGGCCGCCGACATTGCCGGTGTACTGGTTGCCGGCGAAGTCGCTCGTGTAGGCGACCCTGCCGCCCTCGTTGAGGTAGGCGCGGAACTCGAGCATCTCGTCGAGCGCGAGCCGGTCGACGTTGCCCGGCCCGCGGCCGGGGGTGCGGGTGATGATGTCGTCGGCCGAGTACCAGATCGCGGCGTCGTAGTGACTCAGCACGCCGAGCAGGTCGGGAGCCGTGCGGCCCCGGGCGTCGACGTCGTAGACGTCGGCCTGCACGCCGTTGGCCTTGAGCGCGTCGAGGTAGTAGTCGACGTAGTGGGGACCGGTCCCCTTCTGCAGCGGGGAGGCCCCGGTGTAGTCCTCGGCCGCGACGACGACGACGCGGTTGCCGGTCTCGGACACAGCCTGGTAGGTGAACGACGGGCTGGTGGCGCCGCCGCCCTCGAACCAGACCTTGACCGAGTCGCCGGGACTCGTGCCCGTGACGACGCCGCGCATCTGGCGGTAGTGAGTGGCGGCCGGCGAGTATCGCTCTCCCCCAGCCCACTCGGACGTGGGGGCAGACTTGACGGCACCGCCGTTGACCTGCCACTTCACCGTGACCGCGCCGAGGCTGCGCTTGGCGATGACGGCCACGGGCTGCGGGTCGCCGTAGGAGTAGGCGAAGGTCAGATCCGTGTGCGGGTTGCCCCTCTTGTACGGGTCGTCGCTCTCCAAATAGAAGGGCTTGGTGTCGATGCCGAGCACGGACACCGGGTCGTCCGGGTCAAGGGCCGACTTCGCCACGGACTGGGCGAAGGGCAGGTTGCGCTCGAACTCCTCCTGCACGAGGGTCTCGTCGTCCGGGAAGACGAAGCCACAGCCGTCACACCCAGCCGACAGCTCGGGGGTCCAGGCGAGGGCGCCCGTCGCGACGTGGGCGTAGTCGGTCGTCTCGCCGTTGGTGACGTAGAGGACGTCCGAGCTGAGGCCGGGGTGGAAGTCCTTGATGGCGGGCTCGTCGAGGTTGCCCGACATGGCGTAGTAGATCGGGTCGTCGGCGGTGGGCGTGCCGATCTGCCAGCCCTCGGCGTAGAGCAGCCACTGGCCGTTGGAGTGGTAGTTGACCTGGAAGGCGAACCCGATCTTGTCCAGCAGGCCCTTCATCGCGGCCGTCTCCGGCTCGGACACGGGCGCGGTGCCCCGGTAGGTCTCGCTCGACTGGATGGAGGAGGAGCCCTCCTCGTCGTAGGCCCAGTGGTTGGGGAAGTTGCGGTTGAGGTCGACGCCGTCACCGGTGGCGATCAGGCCGTCATTGTTGTTGTCGCGCAGGTTCTTTCGCCACAGACGCTCGACCTCGAACGTGTACTGGTAGCCGTCCGGGTTGGCGACCGGGACGAACCACAGCTCCGTCGACTGCAGGAGGCTGCGCACGGCGGGGTCGTTGGCGCGCCACCGGTCGATGTACCAGTTCATCAGCCGACGGTCGATCTCGGTGGAGATCCACTCGCGAGCGTGCTGGGTCGCGCTGTAGAGGACGGCGGGGCGGCTCCCGTCGGCGATGCCGTTCGCGCCCTGGGTCAGCTTGATCGCGAGGATGTCGCGGCCCTGGACTGTCGTGCCGATCTTGACGAGCTTGGCGACCTGCGGGTTGGCGGCGGCCGCCTGCACGAGCTGGTCCCTGATGCCGCCCGGCTCGTCCCACGAACGCCACACGGTGAAGCCGCCGGCCGCCTCAGCAGCCGCGAACTCCTTGACCGTCTTGCCGCCCTTGACGCGCGTCAGCTGCGGGTCGATGCCCTGCTTGCGCAGCTGGTCCCGCTGGGCCGGGGTCAGGATGAGGTCGACAGTGACCTCGTTGGCGCTCGTCGTGCGCCCCTCGTGGAGGTCATGCCCTTGTCTCGCCAGCTCACCCAGCTGCTCGGGCGTGACGACCGCCGTGTAGGCGTCGAGCTCTCCACCGCCCGGCGGGCTGCTCGACGCCGCCGGGGTCAGCCCGACGAGCAGCGCGCCGACCATTGCCGAGACAAGCATGAACACACGCAGACGCCGCATCGCATCCCCCTGCAGTTCGTGATGTCAGCTTCCGTGGCGAAGTGACTCAGATCACACTGCCACTCTCGCGGAGATCGCGCCACCCCAACCTCTTGGTCGACGACAGAGGCTGCCGTATGCCGCTGAGCCGGCTCCGCTCCCAGGGTCGGGTGGGCGCGGGGCGAGCCCAGCGGCATACGGCCCGGAGTTCTTGGGCGGCACCGCACACGAGTGCCGGCAGTGCCTCGGCGACCAATTCGGAGCACAGTGGGACGACCTGACACAATGGCCGGGCTGTCCCGCCCTCGTAGCTCAGGGGATAGAGCACCGCTCTCCTAAAGCGGGTGTCGCAGGTTCGAATCCTGCCGGGGGCACTCCGCGCCATTGTGGCCCTGACCTGCGAAAACGCGAATCTATCAGGCCTTCCAGAGCCGTCTGAGTGTGGCCTGAGAGACCCGAAGTTCCGCCAGAATTCCGTCAGAGATTTCGCGAGCGGTCGGATGAACCCGCGTCAGTCAGTGTCAAAGCCTGACAGGAGCGTCTCGAGACGCTCGGGCGCGTCGTCCTCCTGCTGGCTCGCCACATGCGCGTAGACGGACAGGGTGATGGAGGTCGATGCATGGCCGCACCACTGCGATACCTCCTTGACGGAGAATCCGCCGGAGATGAGCAACGACGCATATCCATGGCGCATGCTGTGCGGCGTGAGCTCGGCTGGGAGCCCGGCGCTCTTGAGAGCAGGGCGCCAGACGCGGCGTAGGAAGTTCTGCCGGTTCAGTGGGGTGTCCGCCGCGGTCGTCACAAGGAGAGACTCCGCCGAGGTGTCCGTGTACGCGTCCATGTACTCGCAGAGCTCTCGCATGACGGTCCGCGACACGGGCACAGTGCGCCGTCCGGCCCCGGTTTTGGGTGGACCGAACGTGATCCTCCCACTCGCCTGCTGAGCGGTCCGGCGAACCAGGATGCGGGATCGCTCGACGTCCACGTCACACCGGCGCAGTGCACTGAGCTCTCCGAACCTCAGGCCGCACCAGTAGCCGAGGAGGACGACCGCGCGGTACTTGGGGTCGATGGCATCACGAAGGGCGACGGCCTCCTCGAGGGACATCCACGCTCGCTCTGCGCCGTGATCGGCCGGCATCGGTACGCGAGCGGCAGGGTTGACGGCGAGCCGGCGGTCGTCCACGGCGGCGGACAAGAGCTGCCGGAACGCAAGAAGTACCTTCCGCGCGGTTCGAGGTGCGAGGTGATGCTGCAGATCTGCCGACCAGCGCCGCACCTCAGCGTTCGTGATGTGGTCGAGCTGCCGCTGCCCCCACCACGGCCGGATATGGCGGTCGCAGATGGACTGCAGTCGCTCGAATGAGGTGGCTCGCAGGTCCGACCTACGCGTGGGCAGCCAGATATCGATCCACTTGTCGACGGCTATGCGTGACCGCCTGGGATCCATCCACGCACCGCGCTGAATGTCCTGCTCGGCGCTGCGCGCCCAGGCCACGGCGTCGACCTTTCGGTCAAAGCTCTTCGAGAACTCGCGACCGTAGGCCGTGTAGGTGGCCTGCCAGCGACCGCTCGGCCGACGGACGATGGAGGCCATCAGTCACGCCATTCTGCGTCGCGGCATGACCGGCGGCGCCGGGTGCCTGCCGCCACCTGTTGCTCCCTCATCTACGCCACCTGGTCTAGGGCCCAACGCTTCACCGCGCCAGGGTCGAATCGCAGGTGCCGGCCGAGGCGCATAGCCGGCGGCCCCTCCCCTCGATGGCGCCACTGGTACAGCGTGCCAACTGGGACAGCCAGGAAGGTCGAAACGTCGTGAATGGTCCACAGGGGCGGAGTCGATGTGTCGACCCCGCTCGGCTTTTCGCTCGTCATGTTCGGCACCTCTCACGGGGACTTCGAGTGGGTCTCACTAGCCCTAAGGGACTGAGTCGCGCTTACACGATCACGGCCCAGCGGGTCGTCCACGTGGCGTCCGAAGTTTCTCCCGTTCAGGTGACCGCCGGACCGTGGCATCCCTCCATAGGGATGGTGGAGAGGAGGCCCCCGTGTCGTGTCAACGCCGTCCGGCTCGTCGAGCCAGCAGCACAGATCCCGGCCACTCTTCAGACGGCCCACAAGGAGGTAGCACCACCGTGGGCATGGCCAGACACGTGGGGTTCCCTCCCCAAGCGGACGTGACCGCCACCTCGAGCAGCGGGGCCGAGGGGCTGCCCATGGGCTAGCCACGGTATGACGCGGCGCTGGACAGGCCCTCAGCCGCGACACCAAAACGATGACGGCCCCGGTGATTGACCTCTAGGCCCACGAACCGGCGTGGGTCGCCCTCGGTGCGGGCGTGCGCACACCCTCCGAGGGTCAGCGAACAGCCTGCTCTCGAAAGGAGGGCGGGCTCGACGGCGTGGGCTGGAATCGACGCGAGGTCGGCCTTTGGGGGGGATTCCCACACACATGTCCACTTCAAGTAGACACACACCCAGCACCTGCACGCCTCCCCGCGGGACTGGGCAGCTGGCAGAGGCCGCATTGACTCTGATGGGAGAGCGTCTGCGGCGCGCCAAGGTGGACAGTGACCTCGACAGGACAGGTATCGAGCCAACGAGCGGCAGGACGACGCGGCCCCTGCCAGCAAGTGGGCAGGGGCCGCAGCGGTCGATCTACGTGTCGATTTGGGTTCTAGATCCTGAGGGTCCAACTACGCCACATCGCGCCCGACGGGCGAGGCGCGCGCGGCGACCAGGTCATGAGATCGCCGGCCCACACAGACTGGCAGCCGGCGAGGGGACGTGCACGGCGTGCCGGCTTTGGGTCGCTTCGGGCTGGGTGCCCGCGGGCGATCGCGGGCGCCAGTGCGCACTGACAGCGGAGGACGCATCGGCGGCCCGCTCGATGTTCTCAGCGCTGCTTCGAGCGAGTACGTCGCGGACCCGGGCTATCAGCGGGATCAGCCGGTTGTGGTGAAGGTCGCTCGCGCTGACGCTCTCCCCGAGGTCGTCGAGGTCGCCTGGTCCTGGGGCAGCCATCGCCTGGCGGGCCAACTTGATCATTGCCTGAGCGGGCCCTGTGAGCGTCCTATCGTTCACGGCATCACGGACGGCGCAGCCGAGCTCCACAGCTGCGGCGGTCGCGACCGCGACGACCGGTGCAGCCTCTCGGAGATCTGCACGCTGGGCGATCAGTGTGGGTTCGGCGAGCACCGTCTTGTCGTGGATGAGTTCACGCGTCGCAGCTTGGAGTTCTGCATCGGCGGACCACAGCAGCGGGTCCACCCGGCGCGTCTGTGGGCTGGTCAGGGCGCTCCACTGGCTGGCCACATGGCTGGCGGTCCGCATCGCGGCCTCCAGAGCGGGCGCACTGCGGTCCTCAAACGTCGTCGGGTCGGCGACGCCGGTGTGTGCGGCAGCTCGCATCAGCACGAGACACGCGCGGTGCACCATGGCTTGGGACCGCGCGATCGCGGCCAAGTTCGCGGGCGTCACGGCCGCGGCCAAGGTCCGGTGGGCCTGCAGGTCCCAGCGGGCGATTGCGTCCGAGAGACGGGCGAGACCGGCATACCCGTCTTGACGTTCACCGCTCAGGGCCGTGGCGAGCCCGGCGCCGAGGTGGCTGCCGGCGAGCTGCTCGAACGCCATGAGGCGCTTCAGCGCTTCCTGCCCGCGCGGGATGCCACGTGAGGCGCCGGTCCAGGCCTTCTCGATGCCTGGCGTCTCCTTCAGGTCACGGATGTGCTCGCGGACAGCGACGCCGACGGCGTGGGCACCGACGTAGAGGGCGTGCATGGTCCGGGTCCGGGCGGCTTCGACGTCCCGCATCGACTCAGCCGATCGCGGGACGGACCTGGACGAGGTGTGGCGCGCCACCAGATCCCGTGCAGCACTGAAGTTCTCGGCTACGCGCAGGAGCCGCTCGTCGGACGGACCCTCCCCGGGCCAGCCCTGCCGCAGCTGGGTGCGGTGCATCCCTTGGGAGATGGCGTGGAGCTGGTTCATGCGCTGGCCACGGCCCGACTGGTCCCCAGGGAGGGCCGGCAGTGCCGACCACAGTTCGGCAGCGGCCTGGACCACTTCACCCCACGTGCGCAGCATGGCCGGCGCGTCGTCTCCGGTGACGTCGAACAACAGCGCTCGGGTCCCAGTGTCGGCCTCGAGCAGGAGCTCCCCGACGCTACGGCTGACTCGGGCGCTCATCCGCGGACCTCGCGAACCAGCTCCGCCAGCCGCACCACAACTTGGGAGGCCCCGGGAGGCAGCGCGTCGACGGGAACGCCGCTCAGCAGCGCATCCACCTCCCGCAGCGCCTCCACCGGGTCCGCTGGAAGCCGCACCTCGTCGAGCCCAAGAACCTGCACGTCCGGCGGGACGAGCCCTGCGGTGAGCGCGGCAGTCAGATGGATGTCCTGGGCGAGGGTGTACCTCGGAGTGAGCGGGCCCTCGGCTTCGGCTTGCGCCCACACACGTCGCGCGGTCGCCTCCAGCAGCTCACCCACGCGACCAAAGACCTGGATGGGGTCTGGGTAGGTCACAGTGTTCGGATCAGACATGGTCGCTCCTTCTCGGCTCGGCCTCCCGCATCAACGGGGAAGCCCTCACGCGACCTAAGGCGTTTCTCGGCGTCGGACGGTCGGCGTGCAGGAGTTAGCCAACGTCCGCCACGACCCGGCCCGAAGCCGCGCTAGCTAACCTGGCGCAGGCCACTCACGCGCGTCCTCGAGGTGGCGCGTGTGCGAATGAGTACAAGCACTGGCGGGGCGCCGATCCGAAGATTCCCGAGCGGGCGACGCAGCCACGATGCCAAGGTTCGCAAGGCCTCGTGGGGAGTCACCCGGCGGATCACACCGTTGAGTTCCGAGCAGACTCACACACAACTGCACTAGCGGGAGGACGTCACAGAAGGATGGGAGACTACATGCATGGGAGACGTCAGGCAGCTACATAGGCCGCTCGGCTGGTTCCATGCCGTCTCGACGCGTGACGGCGAAGCGTGTGCGCGCGACGGGGCGCCTTTCTACTGCGTGAACGCACTCAGGAGCCAGACGGGTCGACTTTCGGAGATTCAGTTCGGCGATGGCACGTGGATGATCGCCACATCCGATGACTTGGAGTGGGCGGCTTCGCCCTAGGCCTTCGGTCGGTCGGTCAAGGCTGCCCGCCAAGGTCTCCGGCAGCTGCGCCTGATCGTTCCGAATTCAAAGTCGCCGGAGTTGAGTCCATACCGTTGGTGTACAACACCGGTCCGTCAAGTCGCCGGGCACTCTTGGGCCCACCAATGCGAGTGTCCCTGTGGAGTGATACTCCTATACCGTGGATGAAGTACGCAGGGACGGCTCCCGCGAGCCAGCAAGCTGGCTACTCATGGCGGTCGGCAAAGACCGAGAGCACGGCGGAAACGACGGCTACACGGATGATCCGTCAACGGTTTACCGTTGGGACTCCACAGTGCAGAACCACGCGGCCGTCTCTCCGGGCGATCGCATCGCACTCTGGGACAAGCATGTGCTCTTGGGTGCCTCGGTGATTGAGGACGTCAGGGTCGGCACTGCTGTGAAGGCATTACACCGCTGCCCGCATTGCGGGAAGGCAGGGATCAAGGCACGGCGCACCAAGTCGCCACGGTATAAGTGCTACAAGTGCTTGGGGATCTTTGACACTCCGAAGACCGTGGAAGTGGACGTCACGACCTACGAATCAATCCATGACGTCGCGTGGACCGACCTAATGGGTACGCTTACGGGCGCGGATCTGCGCCCGCTCTGTTACTCGCCGAAGTCGCAACTCAGCATGCGCCCGCTCCGGTGGTCTGCGTTCGACGCCGCGATACGCACGATCGGCTTGGGCCTCAACTTTGATTCCATCGAATCCGCCACACGGAGGCTGGGAGAAGGGCATCGGGAGCGAACTGTCCGGGTGCGGGTAGGGCAAGCGGCCTTCCGTCAGAGCCTCATGAAGGAGTTCGGCTCCGTTTGTGCACTCACCGGCCCCACCCCACCGACCGCTCTCGAGGCAGGCCACCTCTATAGCTATGCGGGGATCGGCAGGCATTATGACGGAGGCGGACTTCTGCTCCGTAGGGACTTGCATCGCCTTTTCGACTTGGGGCTCGTTGCCGTCAACCCTAGTACCAACCGCATAGACGTAGCGCCGGAACTGGGTGAATACCCTGCGTATGCGGACCTTGACGGTTCACCGCTAAAAGTCAGCGTTGGGGACAGCCACTTGGAGTGGTTCGCAGCCCACTGGGCGCAACACCGCCGACAAGGTTCGGTGGTAGCCGCAGGTGGCTTCGTCGAAGCGCAGGCCGCGCAACCCTCTGCCAGTGGAGTGAGAAGTGCGAGAAGGCTACCGCCGGGCGACCGTTGACTGCCGTTCTGTCGACCGCGGCGTCATCGAAGCCGCCGTGCATCTATCAGTTATCAGGTGGCGCCGACACTTCTGAGGGCGCAAACCCCAAACGTTTGGCTTCGCCAAGGATTTTCTCGCCCTGAACTGCCTGCTTGCGGGAGTTCGACTTACCGGCCGCCGCGTTCTTTCCCAGGCTGAAGGCCAGGCTTCGCTGCCAAGGCATCAGGTTGTTGGTTTGTTTGGCCCATTGGCTCAGTTCGAACCAAGTCTGGGCGGCGACGGCCGACACGGTCAGCATCGCAATCTTCTCCGCATCGCTGAGGATCTCACCCACGCTCGAATCAGTCGTGGTCGCCGTTCGACGCCCTGCTTGCAACAAGGTGGCTACGAGTTCACGACTCGGCTGCCACTCGATCGCTTGAACCGCCTTCCAGCAGTCCTCCTTCTTCGCCCACTCGCTGATGTTGCGTGCCCCGGCAGAGGCCACGAGCTTCGCGTGAACAAGTGAAGCGAGCTCTTCGATGGCGTGCACGAGTGGAGACGAGATCTCTTGGGCTCTCCAGATCGCGTCGAGATCGACGCGCTGAGCGGTCACGTTGAGAAGCTTCGCGAGCGTATAGGTGACCGCCTGCGCGCGGTAGCCTCCAAGCTGAAGACTGCCAATGGTGCGCTCAGCGCTGCGGAACAGGATGGCCTTGGCCACCAACGTCTGGAAGTACTCCGGGGTGAGCGTGAACCGGCCCCGCTTCTCCAGCCGCAACATGAACTCTCGGAAGTTCTTCTCCGCGCCTAGGGAAACGAGCCAAGGCAACTGGTCCCACGTATTCTCGAACTTCGCGACATCTGTCTTGGTGAACTTCTGACTGAGAGGGTGGACTTTCTTAAACTCCCGCTGTCTCGCCGGAGTCCGTTCACGCGCGTGCGCGTCGGCGTATTGCCCCCGGGCCCGCTCGTAGTACCAGCGAGTCATGTGAGGTCCTCCGCCGGAGCCAGGCGCCCAGACGATCCGTGAGAGCTTCTCAAGCTCCACGTGGAAGGGGTCGTTCGCCGTGAAGTCAGCCATATTCACGCGATTCTGACTGTTGGCGAACTGGCTTATGAGCGGTACCAGCTCGCTGAGGCGGTCGGGCTCGACAACAGAGAGCTTCGACTCCACGTGCACTTCGGACAGATCGGCTTTGGTCTTCACTTTTGCGTAGTGCAACGATGCCGTCGTCTGGCCGCCATTGACTATCTGCAGGTCATGGATGCCTGCGATGGCTCGCCCCCCGCCGGGTGCGTCCACGAGCTCCACTGCAGATGCCGTCATGGATATGCCGTTGTTGTATGCCAAGAAGCGCGCGGGCTCGTTACGGATCGTCTCCTGGATGCCGCGATTGACCTTTCCCCGAGACTGGAGGAAGGATCGCACGTTCAACTCCAACAGTCGCGGCCCATACAGTTCATACACGCTCGCCAAGAACTCACCCGGGAGCGTCAGTAGGTACGCCTCGTAGCTGTCCTTTTGACCATGTGGCCCCAAGCAGGGGATTGGCTCGCCCCACAGTTCGACTACGTTCACGGTGATGGGCTCCTGTGCTCGACCACTTGAGTCGAGCTTTCGGAGTCGGCCCAAATCCCAAACGTCATAGCGCACCCCTCGACCCTCGAAGTCGGTGGGCTCGGGCACGTTTGTCTTGAGTTCGGCGTTGGTCAGTAACGTGAGGCGAAGTTCTCCCACGTTCTTCCAAGCCTCATGGATGCGCTGGGCCATGTCCCAACCTGTGGATGTTTCTTCTAGAGTGCGCCACAGCCCATCCTTCGCCTGTTCGACGAACCGCAGAAGGCGCTTGAACTGGGCATCAAGATCGCCCTTTCCCAAGCTCTCTACGCCGTTCGCGGAACGATAGTCCGCAAGGAACATGTGGAGCGTTCCCTCGTCTTCGCTTAGCTCGAACCCGGACGCGCGAGCGCCCCTAGCCGCATATGATGCGGCCCTAGCGTCGTCTGTTTCACCTGCCTCCGTGAGCACGTCAAGCATGTACTCGACGAATCGTGATGGCAGCGTTGCCTCGTTCCCCTCTTCAGAGGCCGCGAGGATCACCGCTTGCTGCAGGCGCTCGTTGAACTCGGCAAGGCTGTCATTCATTCGTGAATCCCAAGACTCTGGTCATGTGGTCGATGGTTACGAGGAAGGGCTCGAGGGCCGATCGGTCGATGCGGTAGTGCACGTTGCCTATCCCTGCAGGCAGCATGGTTGGGACCAAGCGTGGGAAGTCGTTGAGCACTTGGAAGATCTCGACCGATCGCAGCGCGTATCGTTCGGTCCGAACGTCCGCGTGGCTCCCTCGCCACCCGGCACTCAACAGCTTGTCCCCCAGTTGCGAGGCCGCATACGGCGAGAGCTTCACCAAGTCGTGTGAGGCATTCACGATGTCGGACAGCGTTGCGCCTGTACCGTCCTGACGCTCATCCAGCTCCAAATAGGCGAGGAACAGGTTGTCGGCCCCGGTGGTGTCCAGTTGCCGCTCTGAGCTGATGTGGAGTTGCCCCGAGCCGGTGCCGCGGTATGACTTCACCTCTATCGCACCGTCCGCGAACTGGAAGTCTTGGAGACCGGGATCCGGGCCGGTCCAATGGTCCACAGCCCGCGAGGGTCCCAAGGCCGGGATCATTGTCTCGTTGAGGAGGGTGAGCTCTGCGAAGAGACCGGCCGCTGCCTCCGCGGAAAGGGGCGAGTCCCGACGAGCGAAGAAGTCCTGCCAGGCGATCACTCGCTCGATGATTCGGCTCGCAGCGCCATCGCCGGGCGAGTCATCGAGGAGGGCGAGGATGTCGGAGACCAGGTCCTCGAACTGACCCGTGCGCATGGGCGTGGTCTCCCGCAGCTGGATGACTGCACGGCGCGGGGTCTCGAGGACCACCTTGACGTCTAGGCCCCGCATCTTCGGCACCCTCTTGGGCATGCTGCCGATAGTTGCACCGGTGAGGCGCAGCTCGACAAAGCGCTCTCGTGATGGTCGGTGCTGGCCGACGAACGCATCGTGCTCGAGATGGGGAAGAACACGCCGCACGAGCGAGCCGTCAGCTAGTGGGTCGCCTTCGATTTCGGCCCACACCGTCTGATAGTCATTCATACGCCGTCCTCGTCATCCTCGCCCCCGTACGAGCCGTATTCCTGCTCCCAGAAGACCTTGTTGACTTGGTAGGAGATCGGCTGGGCCCGGTCGGACGCCGGGAACGAGATCGCGAAACCGACCAAGGGTGTTTCCAAGACTTCCCGCGGATCCACGATCGCCGACGGGTGATCACCGTCACCCGTCAGTCGCACCCGGGCAGGGTCCGGATCGAGCGGGTACAGGATCAGCAGGCCCTTGTCTGCTGGGCGGGAGAGCCGCTCGAACAGACCACCGGGAACGGAGGGTGCAGACTCGGACTTGTTTTTTCTCGTGCTCTCGTTCCAAGCCCTGACCGTCTGCCGCAGCAGGTCATTCCACAGATCCGTGTTCTTGTCCAGATCGACAATTTCGTGCCGTGGACTGCCGACGCGCCGGACGGTGTAGCGGTCCAAGCTGACCTCGAGAGGCGCACGTCGTGTCAAGCCGATCCGAAGGCCGGCGATATCCTCGACCGTCGCCTCTTTGGACGATACATCGGCCAACGCCACCGTCCACGTCGTGAGTTCGCCATCAGCCAAACGGGATTGGATGTAGTCGATGAGAGCCTTGGGTTGGGTTTGGATGGCGGCCTTGTCGGGAACATAGTCCTTTACGAACGATATGACCGGATCGGGGGGGACGTGACGCCAGACCCTGAGTCCTGCGGTTGCCCTCGGGGCCGGGCCGAGCGCGCCGAGGAGCCGCTCCAGCTGTGACCAATTGTCCTTTGCGGCGCTCTTTGCAAACGAGATGGTCTCGGAGATTGTCGCCGAGTAACTGATCTTCAGGCTGGTGGAATGGCGCAGCTTCGACGGCGATGTGACGAGCAGACCATCCGGATGCTGACGCACTCGAAGTCCGTACTGTTCGGGTGTCCGACCGATGGCCGCCATGGCCTCGAACTCGGACTGGAGTTCGGCGGCCGCCGCGGTGATCGCTACATACCACCTTGTCAGATGGGCGGTGGTGTACAGGCGGCAAACGTCTAGGTATCCCGGGCGGTACCCGAACCAGCGTCCCATCTGCATCAGGGTGTCGTACATCTTGCTGGCTCGGAGGTAGTAGCTGACGCTGAGGCCCTCCAAGGTCAGGCCACGCGACAACTTGTCCCCGCCGATGGCAATGACACTGAGACCGTCAGGGTGATCCACATACTCGAGGGCGTCTTGCGACGTTCCGTTCACGGTGTGAACACGAGTGCGGGCTGCGACTGTGGCCATCTCGGCCCAGACGCTTTCGAAGTCAGGAAGCTCCGAGACTAGCTCCGCCACATCCTCCGTGCCCAACAGCTCCCGGGTCGTCGGCAGGTGGTCGCTGGTGAAGAGGGCGTGCGCCGCCGTGCGAAGGGCGGGGTTGTTCCCCTCCCCGTACTGGAGGCGGTCCGTGTAATCCTCCAAGGTGGCCTTGACCTGGTCGGCGACCTGTCTCTGGACGTTTGTGTAGCGGGTGACGTGGATGAGCATCGAATTGTGCTTGGCACCTTGGCCGCGAAGGCTGCGCACCGCCCCGCCGATGAGGAAGGAGAGGATCGCTTCTCGGAGGCTGCCGGGCAGGTCGCCTTGGAGGGTGACGTCTGCCTTGTGCCCGTCGGGTAGCCATGCGTCGTAGTCGGCGACATGACGGACGATGGGCAGCGAATCAATGTGCTCCCGTGCTGCAGAGCCGTCGTCCTGCACCCCAAACACTCGCGCCGGACCGATGTAGCTGCTGGGGGCGGGAAGGCTGACTATGAAGCTGCGGGGAAAGAGGTCCTCTCCCGCCACCCGGTGTTGTTTGTCCGGGGAAATGAAAATGTTGGCGTACGGTGTCGCGGTGTATGCCACGTAGGCGGACTGCTCGAAGGTGTCCAAGAATTTGCGAATCAGGCCGTTGATCGTGGTCGGGTCCACCTCCTTGGGGTCTTGGCCCCGCTTGGGTCCGTTGGTGTCGACACTGGCGTAATCGGCCTCGTCGTCGATTACAAGCACGGGCACGCCCCGGACGATTGGCCGGCCGGTTTCGGGGTTGGTCTCCTTGCGTAGCGCAGTCGCCCACTCATAGAGGTTCGTGAGAATGGACCTGTGCTTTTTGACGACCAACACGATCGGGTCGTTTCCGCCCACAACAACGCCGATGTTCTTCGCTACCGCGAGACTGAAGTCGCCGGTTTCCTTGGATGATGTGAACGAGTTGACGGGAAGGAATCTGCCACCGAATCGGCCGACACCGATGAGACTGCTGCCTTCAGTCTGGTCGAAGCGGAGGTTCTTTCGGGTGTCGAAGCCGAGGATGCCTTCGTCTATTCGAGCTTGCGTCTGGCTGCGCAGGCTGTTGTGCACGCCAGCCAGCACGACCACGAGCTTGTATCCGCTGTCCAAGGCCTTGGCCACTAAGCCCGTGTAGTTTCCAGTTTTGCCCGACTGTACTTGGCCGGCCACCAGACCTCTTCGGTCCCATGCGCCCGGTCGATTTGGTGCCTCGAGGCGTCCCAAGATGTCGTCGGTCGTTTCCGCCACGCTCTTCACGCTGGCCGAGGGGAGCTGCTGATGCTCTCTCATGAATCGTTGGTATCGGTCCCAGAAGGCCCATTTGATCTCGGGACGGCGTTCCTCCAGCCACTTGACGTGATCCCCATCATCCGCCAAGGAGGTCCAGTTGCCCACGTAGACGTTGTAGTCAGCCTCCAGGTCGCGGACGAGCTGCTCCAGTTCGTCAGAGTTGTTTTGGCCGTCGGCGCCTAGAAGTTTGGCAACCTTGTGAACCCATTCATGGATCAGGTCAGTTGTGATCTCATCGCTGCTCTGTTTAGCCGCGTCAAGCCGCACGAGGACCATCGAGCGCACTTCTTGGATGGACCCACTCATGCGATGCTCTCCCTAAATGCTTCGACGACTTCCGGATACTGGATGAATGGCTCTGCAGCAGCGATTCTGGCGAGTGCATCTGCATTGTCGAGCCCTTCGTCTACCAAGCCGTCGAACACGAAGCGCAGTAACGGGGCGAGTTCCGGACGGCTCTCGGAGAAGGGTACGGGCTGTTGGTCGAGCGCGTCCGCGATGGAGACCCCGATCATGGTCGTCGGAATGGTCTCCTCTATGAACCTTAGCGACCGCTCAACGATCCGCTTATTGTCGCCGCTTGCGTCGAGGAGTGCTCTGATGACTGGGTGCGCTCGGTTCACGCGATAGCGAAGCTCGCCATCGCGTGTCTTATACTGGAGCCACGCCATCACGAAGTCCTGCGACGTTCTGCGCACCATGAGCTTGCCTCTGTGCCGGTATATTTCCTCCGCCTGCCTGCGCGTCGCCGTCGCGATGCGTCGGAGATCAGCCTGGAGCGGACCTGGGGCCCTCGCTGAGGATTTCTTCACATCCACTTGCCACTCGTGATCTAGAGTGGTGGGGATATCCACGGCGATTCGTGCCAGTTTCGTGTGCTCCTCCTTGGCGAATCCGAGCCCCAGCCAGTCGCCTTGCACGAGCAGACGGTCGCCTCGGTATAGGTAGAATCCCTGCTGTTGGTTCCAGCCCGCCTCGCCGGCACCGTCCCGTTGCTCTATGTCCGTCAACTTGGATCGGTGGGGTAGCACCAGCGGGGTCACGTCGACGTGCGAACCCTTCAACGGAAGTCTTTCCGTGCCCAAGTTCTGCGTGGCTGGATGAGATTCCATGAAGGGGTCCCACGGCTGCAACGTGGTCCCGTTGAGCCTAATGGTGACCTTGCCCCGGCCCACCATGAACCGATGGAAGACGGCGGCAAGGTGGACGCCCACCTTGCGAGCGACTTGGTTAAAGCGAGACTGTGCCTTGGTGTCGGCTACGTCGGCTTGGCCAACGAGACGGTCGCATTTGGTCCAGACGACCAAGGTGCCGGGGCCGAGGCCGAGATCTTCGCCGGCCAAGGACGCAGGAGCGGATCTGAGCAGGCGCCATTCGCCGGATGCCCCAACCAGGTCCAGGTCCCACCGCCGCACCGACTTCTCCGAGTCAGCAGTTCGGGTGATGACTGTGAGCTCGCGCGCTTGTGAGAACGAGGCCGTCTTGAGCCCGAGCCCGAACCTTCCCAAGTCCTTCGGGTCGCGTTCTTCGAGCGGGCTCGCGCTCCCTGGTCGCATGGCGTCAAAGAGTGCGGCGCTGTCCATGCCGCGGCCGTCATCGCGGACGGCGACGTGGGATTCGGCGCCGTTCCAGTAAAACTCAACGTCGATGGTGCGTGCGCCGGCCGAGATGCTGTTGTCGAGAAGATCTGCGACAGCCGCCTCGGGCGAGTAGCCGAAGGCGCGCAGAGACTCGATCAGAGCGTCTGCTCGCGGTTCAGCGATGTCCCAGTCGTCCACTCGCCTGTCCCCCTGTTCATGGTTGGGTCTTTTCATCGCCGAAATGACCCTAGCTGACCCGGCCGATGCTCCTGTGAGCCCGTCGGGTCTCCGAGGGTCCAGCGACCACGGTGGAGGGACCGACACTCACACGCAACCGGATTGGCATTTCTACGAGCCGTTCCCGCACTTCGCCCGCCGTAGCTGACGCGGGTCAGGCGCGGCCGAGGATTCCAGCCACCACTTCCGCCAGGGCACGCGCTAGGAGCGGCGGCACGGCGTTGCCCACCTGCTGATATTGCTGAGTGCGGTTGCCCATGAAGAAGTAATTGTCGGGGAATGTCTGCAGGCGGGCCGCCTCGCGGACCGACAGACTCCTCATCTGCGAGGCATCGTAGTGAATGTAGTAGTGCCCGTCCTTTGCGATGTGGGACACCACCGTCGTGCTCGGTTCATGACGCAGCTGAACGCGGAACCTGTCGTTGAACGGAGCGTCGGGACTGGCGGCGTTACGGTGCTCTGGTCGAAGGTTCACGGGAAGGTCGCCGAGCCGCGGCGACCTCTTCTCGTGCTTAGCTCGCTCCGCCAGGTACCCGTATCGCACGAGGTCGGCGGCCATGTGGGCACGGCTCTCGTGGAGGGTCACGCCCGCGATCCTGCCGTCCAGCAACCAGTCGGCAAGTGGGCCCGCCGGCAGTTTGGGGACATAGCCCGGCATGAAGGGTTCTCCGACAGGTGGTATCCGGCGACCCGTGGATGGAGGCTTGCCAGCAGTCGAGAGCGCGATCAGGCGCTGCTCGGCCCAGGCACTCTCGGAATCTCGGGTCCGAGGGGTCAGACGCGATCGTATGGGGGGGAGGTCGCCGATTGCGGCCGATACCGGAATGAGGGGAAGTGGGATCAGCTGCCTGGGTGCGGGGAGGGCTGTAGCGCGTAGCACTCCCAAAAGGATTACCCGGTGTCGCTTTTGAGGTACACCGTAGAGCTCGCTGCGGATGATGAAGTCCTTCGGCTGAAGTTCAGCGCGTCCGGGTGCCACGAACGAGTAGACGTCGTACCCCTCGTCACCATCCGGTCCACGGAGGTCGTCCATGATCTTTCTGAAGATCGCGCCCCCCTCGTGCTGCGACGACAGCATCCCCTTGACGTTCTCCATCACAAAGATGGCAGGCCTGAACTTGCGGATGATGTGGAGATACTCGCGGTAGAGCAAGTGTTTCTCGTCCGTGGCGAATGTCGGGTCACCCGTCCGACGCGCGCGCCCCACGAGTGAGTACGCTTGGCACGGTGGGCCGCCGATCAGGACCCAAGGCTCATCGTGGCCACCCGCGGCTGCCAGTGCCGTCCCGATCAGCTCATCCGTCTCTTCGCGTGTCGAAGGGCCGAGCTTGATCTGGTGCACTTCGCTGGTTGCGTGCTTCATGGCCTGAGCGATGTGCGGAATGTCCACGAACTCCGGGTAGGTCAGCTCCCGTCTGAGGAAGGAGTAATACTCTTCTGGAAAATGCCCGGCGTCTTCAGCGACGAGACGCATTGCTGTACGCAACACCAGTGTCGAATGAGCGCTTTGCTCCATTTCAAATGAGGCCACCGTCCTGAACTTCCGGCCCCCCTCGCCGCGGAGCGATGAGAAACCCTCGTTGAGGCCCCCTGGACCTGCGAACAGATCGATAACGGGAACGGGCTTCATGGATCCCCCAGTTGGTCGATTGGTGCCGCACGTGCCCTTGCGAACGTCGCGGTGGTGCCAGGGTACCAGGTGCCAAGGACAGTCCGGGTACCCTCACCCTCATGGCGGGACGCAGCTCGTGGGCATCATCCCCTGCAGTTCGCGCGACGATGAGGGGCAACCGCGGGCGAGACACAGGCCCGGAGTTGGCGCTGCGGCGAGCCCTGCACGCCCGAGGGCTTCGGTACTTCGTGAACCGGCGGCCGGTACCCACCATCAGGCGAACCGCCGACCTCGTCTTCCCCACGGCCCGTTTGGCCGTGTTTGTCGATGGCTGCTTCTGGCACGGTTGCCCAACGCACCACGTTGCTGCCAAGGCCAACGCTGAGTTCTGGGCGGAGAAAGTCCGGCGCACCCGCGAGCGAGACGCGGAAACAGATCTCCATCTGGCTGAGGAGGGCTGGACAGTGCTTCGGATATGGGAGCACGTCGCAGTCGAGCAAGCGGCTGACCTCGTTCACGAAGCTGTTCTCAACGGCCGCGCGATCGGGGGCAGCCGGGGCCATCCTGCCGCCCGTTGAACCCACGCGCTGAGCGCACTCACTCAGAAACCCACGCCCCTTGGACTTGCTCCGTTCGGACGGCAGTACTCGACCATGGCCGTTCTCCACCCCGGCGTTCGGGCGGAACGACGCCCGTAGGTGGGGATAACGCGGCGCCGACCTAGCGGAGATCAGGCGCCTCGCTCGCGATGTCGTCGAAGAGCACGCCGAACACACGCTTGGATGACATCTCGGCCTGCTTCTCGGCCCTCGTGTCGAGACAATCGGCACTACACCCTGGCTTGCTAGCCAATGTCATCCTCCGCTCCGGACCGGGTGTTCGGCCGTCGGCTGGGTGCGGTGACGCGCTCCTACTCCCCCATCGGGATCTGGCCGATGGCCAGCCTTAGCAAGCGATTCACCTCCCGATATGTCAGGTCCTCGCCACACCAAGTCACCACGTCTCGCGCTGAGAGGCCCTCGACGTCGGTGAGCTTCTGCAGAGCGAGGCCGGCACGCCGTTCGCAGTCAGCGATGGCGGCCTTGCGCTCCTCGAGGGCGGTGAGGGCGTCGACGGCGAGGGCTTCGATGCGCTTGTCGCGTTCGGCACGTTCCCGCCGACGCTGGGCTTGAGCATCGAGAGCTGCTCGTCGAGCGGCCTGCCGCGTTGATTGCTGTCCCATTTCGGATCTCCTTTCGAGGGTGCTCCCCTCCCGAAGGCTGACGCCGCCCTCACACGGTCACCGCCACAGACCCGCATCTGCGTACCCCGCCGCGAAGCGACCGACCCCCTGTCCCACACACCTCTTGCATTCCCGGGGCGACCTTGGCCGAAGTTGCATCTGATGCAACGACCGCAGGGAGGCCGCGGGCTCCTTCGGGCTGGTGTGACGATGTCGATCCACAAGCTGACCGCGGGGTCGGGGTATGACTACCTGACCCGGCAGGTGGCTGCTCTGGACGCGACGGAGCGCGGTCACACGGGGTTGGCGAGCTACTACACCGCCAAGGGCGAGGCGCCCGGCGTGTGGGTCGGTTCGGGCCTGGACGGTATCGAGGGTCTGGCCGCCGGGGACGTGGTCACGGCGGAGCAGATGCAAGCCCTGTTCGGGTCCGGCCACCACCCGTTGGCGCACGAGCGCCGCGCCCGCTTGGCCGGCGACGCGAGCGACGAGCAGGTGCAGGCGGTCACCCGACTGGGCCAGCCGTACAAGGTCTACGCCGGGGACGTGAGCGCGTTCCGGCTCGAGGTCGCCAAGCGGATCGCCGCCTTGAACACAGAAGCCGGCCTGCCGCAGGACTCGCCTGTCGCTCTGGAGGAGAGGGCTCGGGTCCGCACCGAGGTCGCGACCGAGTTGTTCCGCGCCGAGCACGGCCGGGACCCGGAGGATGCCCGGGAGGTCGCCGCGACCATCGCGAAGCATTCGCGTCCGCGGACGAACGCGGTGGCCGGCTACGACCTGACCTTCTCCCCGGTGAAGGCGGTCAGCTCGCTGTGGGCGATCGCCTCCCCCGAGGTCGCGGCGCGGATCGAGCGGGCCCATCAGGCCGCGGTCAAGGACGCCCTGACCTTCATCGAGGAGCAAGCCCTGTTCACCCGGACCGGGACGAACGGGGTCCGTCAGGTCGACGTGCTGGGGCTGGTGGCGACGGCGTTCACGCACCGTGACTCCCGCGCCGGTGACCCGGACCTGCACACGCACGTCGCGGTCGCGAACAAGGTGCAGACCCTTGACGGGCGGTGGTTGAGCATCGACGGTCGGGTGCTGTTCAAGGCGACCGTGGCCGCGTCGGAGACGTACAACACCGCCTTGGAGCAGCACCTGCGCGCCGACCTGGGCGTGACGTTCGCGGAGCGCCCGCAAGAGGACGCGCGCAAGCGGCCGGTGCGCGAGGTGGTCGGTGTGGACCCGCGGCTGAACGAGCGCTGGTCCTCCCGCCGGCGCAGCATCGAGGCGCGCCGCAGCGAGCTCGCGGCCGACTTCCAGGCCGCTCACGGGCGGCCGCCGACGCCGGTCGAGTCGATCCAGTTGGCGCAGCAGGCGACCCTCGAGACCCGTGAGGCGAAGCACGAGCCGCGCAGCCTCACGGAGCAGCGGCAGGCGTGGCGGGCACAGGCGATCGAGGTCCTCGGCGGCGCCGACGCCCTCGACACCATGGCCCACGACGCCCTGTCCCGCGAGCCCGAGCGGGCCGTCCGGGTGGACGACGCGTGGGTCGAGGCGGCCGCCCAGCAGGTCGTGAAGGCTGTCGAGTCCCGGCGCGCGACGTGGCAGGTGTGGCACGTCCGGGCCGAGGCGCAGCGCCGGGTCCGCGCCGCCGGCCTGGCCGCGGGTGAGTCGGAGCAGGCCGTGGACCGGGTCGTCGAGCAGGCCCTGACCGGCGGCTCGGTGTCCCTCGCCCGCCCTGATGACGGCCTCGTCGAGCCGCCTGCGTTGCGCCGTCGCGACGGGGCGAGCGTGTACACGGTGGCCGGCGCCGACCAGTACACCTCGGCGCGGGTGCTGGCCGCCGAGCAGCGGCTCGTCGCCACGGCCGGGCTCGCGGACGGGTATGCCGCAGGGGCGGCGAGCGTGGACCTTGCACTGCTCGAGGCGACCGCGAACGGCACCACCCTCAACGCCGGGCAGGCGGCGCTGGTGCGCTCGATGGCGACCTCCGGCGCGCGGCTGCAGCTGGCGATCGCGCCCGCCGGGGCCGGGAAGACCACCGCGATGCGGGCCCTCGCCGGGGCGTGGACCGACGCCGGCGGCGAGGTCATCGGGCTCGCGCCGTCCGCGGCCGCGGCCGCCGCGCTGCGCGAGCACACCGGCACCAACACGGACACCCTCGCCAAGCTTGTCTGGTCCATCGAGCACGACGACCTGCCCGACTGGGCCGCCACCATCGGCCCACAGACGCTGGTCGTCATCGACGAGGCCGGCATGGCCGACACCCTCTCCCTCGACGCCGCGGTCGCGTTCGTCGTCGCCCGCGGCGGCAGCGTCCGCCTCATCGGCGACGACCAGCAGCTCGCCGCGATCGGCGCCGGCGGGGTGCTGCGCGACATCGAAGCGAGCCACGGCGCGGCGCGCCTGACCGAGCTGATGCGGTTCGCCGACCCCGCCGAGGGCGCCGCCTCCCTCGCGCTGCGCGACGGGCGACCGGAGGCGCTCGGGTTCTACCTCGACCACGGCCGCGTCCACGTCGGTGACCTCGCGACGATGACCGAGGACGTGTTCACCGCCTGGCAGAACGACCGCGCCGAGGGTCGCGACGCGATCATGCTGGCCCCCACCCGCGAGCTCGTCGCCGAGCTGAACCAGCGCGCCCGCGCCCACCGCCTCACCCAGGAAGCCATCCCGGCAGCCCGTCATCGACGTGTCCCGGCGCCCGCTGGGCGGGGCCCAGGGAGCGAGTCCAGCGGCATACGCGGCACCAGCCATGACAACCGGGCGGCGCGTCTGGCGGACGGGAACGAGGCGTCCGTCGGGGACCTGATCATCACCCGCGCCAACGAGCGACGGCTGCGGATCTCGGCCACCGACTGGGTCAAGAACGGCGACCGGTGGACCGTCCGCGCGGTCGGCGCGGACGGCGGGCTGTCGGTGCAGCACACCCGCACCGGGCGCCTGGTCACCCTGCCCGCGCGGTACGTGACCGCCTCGACCGAGCTCGGCTACGCGACCACGGTCCACGGGGCGCAGGGCGTGTCCGTCGACGTCATGCACGGCCTGGCCACCGGCGCCGAGTCACGGCAGCAGCTCTACACGATGCTCACCCGGGGCCGGCACGCGAACCACGTCTACCTGCAGGTCGTCGGCGACGGCGACCCGCACACCGTCATCCGCCCCGAGACCATCAGCCCGCCGACCCCGACCGATCTGCTCGAGACGGTCCTCATCCGCGACGACTCCCCCACCTCCGCCAGCACCCTGCTGCGCGAGGCCGCCGACCCGGCCGTGCTGCTCGGGCAGGCCACCTCCCGGTACGTCGACGCGCTGTATGCCGCCGCCGAGGACTTGCTCGGACCCGAGGCCATCGCCTCGGTCGCGTCCACCGCGGAGGCCCTGGTTCCCGGGGTGCGCGAGGAGGCGGCGTGGCCGACGCTGCGCGCGCACCTGCTGCTGCTCGGCGCGTCCGGGACCGACCCGGCCGCGGCGTTGCGGGCCGCGATCGAGGGCCGCGAGCTCGACACCGCGGGCGACCGGGCGGCCGTGCTCGACTGGCGCCTGGACGACTCCGGGCTGCGCAACGCCGGCCCGTTGACAGGAGTGGCGCCGCTGCCCTGGGTGCCCGCCGTTCCCGCTCGGCTGGCGGCGGATCCGGTGTGGGGCCAGTACCTGACCCGGCGCGCCGATCTCGTCGGCGACCTCGCCGCGCAGGTCCGAGCCGCGGCCAGCCAAGCCGAGACCCCGGCGTGGGCGACCGGACTGGGGCGGCGCGTCGACGCCGCCTTGACTGCAGAGGTTGACGTGTGGCGGGCCGCGATGCAGGTCCCGGAATCGGACCGCCGGCCGACCGGGCCGCGGCAGCTCGCGAAGGCGCCGGCGCTCTGGCAGCGCGACCTCGACGCGCACCTGGCGGCCGGGCACGCGCCCGCCATGGACGAGTGGGCACCGCTGCTGCGGCGGGTCGCGCCCAGGCTGGCGGGTGACGAGTTCGCCCCGATCCTCGCCGAACGGCTCGCCGCGCTGTCCCGCGCCGGCGTCGACGCCAGAGCCCTACTCGAGCGGGTGGCGGCGCAGGGGCCGCTGCCGGACGACCACGCCGCGGCCGCGCTGTGGTGGCGGATCAGCCACCACGTCGAGCCCGCGGTCGCCACGGCCGCTGACCCCTCTGGCGGGCTGAGCGCCCCCTGGACGCACCGGCTCACCGCGCACGTCGGAGCCGACCGCGCCGCCGCCATCCAGACCAGCGCGTGGTGGCCGGCGCTCGTCACGGCCGTCGACCACGCGCTGGCTCGCGGCAACCGAATCGACGACCTGCTCGACACCGCCGGACGCCACCTGGACGGCGTCGATGTCGACGAATGCCACGCCATGGTCTGGCGCATCTCCGTGCTGACCGAGCCGGCCAGTCACGAGCCCCACGACGGCGAGGATCTTGAGGTCGCGCCGGAGGACCTGCTCGTCGACGTCGAACCGCCCGCCGACGCGCCGACGGCCGCGGAGTGGGAGGCATACCTCACCGGCCACGGCGAAGGACTGGAACCGCTGACCGAGGACGGCTCGCCAGCGCAGGCGGTGGAGGCGGAGCTGCAGCTCGCGGCCCTGGTCCGCGACACGATGGGACCGCTCGACCCGTCCGAGCCCGAGATCCAGCACCTGCTCGAGCGGGCGCACGAGTGGGACCACTGCCCCGTCACCCGGGAGCGGATGGTTGAGGTCAACGAGCTGAGCCTGGCGTTCTTCGAGGCGCGGTTCGAGCGCAGCTGGGTCCGTGACTACCTGGCCGCCCGCTTTCACGAGGACCTGGCCGGCCACCTCGCTTTGGGGGCCGACTACCGGCCCGGCTACGCCCCCGCCGGGTGGACCGGCCTCGTCGAGCACCTGCGTTCCCTCGGCGTCACCGACAAGGAGATGACCCTCACCGGAGTCGCCACCATCGTCCGGACCGGGCGGCTCATCGACCGGTTCCGCGACCGTGCCGTGCTGCCCATCATCGACGGCGGGCAGGTGCTCGGCTTCGTCGGCCGCCGCCACCCCCACCTGACCGACGCCGACAACGCGGGCCCGAAGTACCTCAACACCGCCGACACGCCCCTGTTCCACAAGGGCGCCCAGCTCTTCGGGGTCCTCCCCTGGCTCCGCGATGCAGGAGCGGTTCCGGTGCTCGTCGAGGGCCCGATGGATGCCATCGCGGTCACCCTCGCCACCGGCGGCAGCCACATCGGGGTCGCACCGCTCGGCACCGCCCTGACCGAGGCGCAGGCGAGGCAGTTGGTCGGCCTCGCCACCTCAGCGGGCACCGGCCCGGTCGTCGCGACCGACGGAGACCTCGCCGGCTGGATGGCGGCCGAGCGGGCGTACTGGCTACTTGCCCAGCACGGCGCAGAGCCGCTGTCGGTGCGCCTCGACGACGGAACCGACCCGGCGCAGCTGCTCGCGGCCGAAGGCCCGGCAGGCCTGTCCGCGCTGCTGCGCATGCCGCGGCCGCTCGGCCATGTCCTCGTCCATGAGCGGCTCGCGAACCTACCCGGGCAGCAGGCGGTCGAGGCTGCCGCGGCCATCGTCGCAGCCCAGCCCAGCTCCGTCTGGGAACCGGCGGTGGGCGACATAGCCGCGGCGACGGGTGCCCACCCGCGAGAGGTCCGGCGGGCTCTGCTCGCCGCCTCCCGGGCATGGAACGCCGACCCCCGCCCGGTCGCGCAGCAGCAGCTGGCCGGACTGCACGAGGTCCGGACCCGGATGGGACAGGGACCCGGGGAGCCAGCCCAGCGGCATACGCAACGACGGACGCCGCGGGAGAGCCCCGCCGAAGAGGCACTGCGGCCCCGCCCGGTTCCCAACAGGGCGGACGCCCAAGCCCCCGCGGCGCCGCGGCGCTGAGGCTCGAGCACGTGGATCGAGTCGTGCGTGAAGCGAAATCAGGCCATGGCGATGGCTTCGGGGGATGGTTCCGCAGACCGCGGCGGCGGAGCGGTGGACTCGCGAACGATCACAGCGGTGTGCAGCTTCTGGTGCGGGTGGCGTGCGTTGCCGTGGATGGTCGAGACCAGGAAGTCCGCGGCGACGCGCCCCTTGGCTTCGGTTGGCTGGCGGACCGTGCTCAGTCGGGGACGGACCCACATGGCCTCCGGCTGGTCGTCAAAGCCTGCGACGGACACCTCAGCCGGGACTGCCACACCCAGTTCGTAGGCCGCATCTAGGACGCCTGCTGCGAGGATGTCTGAGAGGGCGAACACTGCCGTGGGACGGTTGGTCCCCCGGAGCAGCTCGAGTCCCGCCTTGTAGCCCTCAGCTCTGGTGCAGGGCACCTCCGTCAGGGTCACGTTGTCGTTGTCGCGGCTGAGCCCGACGGCGGCGAGTGCCTGGTCGATGCCGGTGACGCGTCGTCCCAGCGGCCCGCGGTACTCTCCGGCGGCGTTCTCGGGACCGGACTCGAATGCGAGGATGGCGATGCGCCGGTGGCCCAGGTCGAGTAGGTGGGTCATCATTGCCGCCGCGCCGGCCGTGTCATCGACCTCGACGCTGGGCGAGGTGTGGTCGCCGTCGCTGTCGACGAGGACGTAGGGGATGCCGCGTCGCTCGAGCTCCGCGACTTCGCCGCGGTCCTTCTCGAGTCCGGAGACGATGAATCCGTCTACGGCCGCGTAGGGAATGGCTTCGAGCATGGAGTTGCGCAGTGGTGGGACGAGCAGCAGCGTGTAGCCCTCTTGGTGGCACACCTGACCCACGCCGATGATGAACTGGGTGTAGTACGGGTTCTCCATGGCTTGCGGAATATCCTGTGGCAGAAGGATGCCCAGCGAATTCGTACGGCCGTGCACGAGCATTCTTGCGACAGGGTCCGGTCGGTAGCCCAGTTCTTCGGCCGCCTTCAGAATGCGTTGACGTGTGGCGTCACCGAGTCGCGCAGGGTCGTTGAAGGCGAAGGACACGGATGTACGCGACACGCCTGCGGCCTTGGCGACGTCCTTGGCCGTAGCTCTTCGCACGCCGTCACTCAAGCTTGACAATGGAAACCCCCATCCCTGGCACAGCGACATCGTCGCACCTGACCTGCTCTCCGGTGAGCAGATCGGTTCCGGGGCGGCCAGCGAAACCTGCGACCGCGACATGCACGCCAGTCCGAGCTCGGTTTGCCAGGATGAGCAGTTCCTCCTCGGGGTGGACGCGGGCTCGCACGATGGTGTTCTCGGCGGCTTGGATGGTGCGCTCGCTGCCGCGGCGGAGGGCGACGTGCGCCTGCCTCAAGGCCGCGAGTTGACGTACCCAGGCGAGCAGTTCATGGTTCCAACGGGCTGCGTCCCAGATCATGGCGCCACGGCAGTCCGGGTCGTTGAACCCGGTCATGCCGATCTCGTCGCCGTAGTACACCATGGGGGCTCCCTCTGCGGTGAACAGCAGCGCGAAGGCGAGCTTTGTTGCCTCGACGTCGCCGCCGCAGTGGGTCAGGACGCGTTCGGTGTCGTGGCTCCCGAGCAGGTTCAACATGAGTCCCTTCGCGTCGGGCGGGATCTCCTTGTCGATCTCATCGAGCTCGGCGGCGAACGACTCACCTCCGCCTCTCCACTCCGAGACGAAGTTCAAGATGGCGTCACGCAGGCGGTAGTTCATGGCCGCATCAGAGGTGGCTCCGGTGGTCCACTCGGTGGCCTTCTCCCAGACCTCAGCGACGATGTACTGCTCCGGGTCGTGCCCCTTGACCACGGCGCGGAACTGCTCCCAGAACCGCGGGTTCTCGAGCATGTAGGGCACGTCCAGACGCCAGCCGTCGATTCCCGCGCTCATCCATTTCTGGGCAGCGCCGAAGAGGTGGTCGCGCACGTCGGGGTTGTGCACGTTGAGCTTGGGCAGGTACCAGCAGCCCGAGCAGGTGAGGTAGTTCGGCTCCGGGTTCGCGCTGACGGGGAACTGGGCCACCGAGAACCAGTTGACGTACTCCGACTGGTCGCCGCGGGCGATGACGTCCTGGAAGAAGGGGTGGTCGTAGCCGCAGTGATGGAACACGGCGTCGAGCAGAACGCGGAGCCCCATGTCGTGCGCCGAGTCGAGGAATGTCGCGAATGCGGTATCGCCGCCCAGCCGCGGGTCGATCGTGTAGTAGTCGGTGGCGTCGTAGCGATGGTTCGTCGTGGCGCTGAAGACCGGGGTCAGGTACAGGGCGTTGGCCCCGAGCGATCGGAGGTGTTCCAGCCGTCGGGTGATCCCGGGCAGATCCCCGCCCATGAGGTTGTCGCGGGTGGGTGGCGTTCCCCACGGCTCGACGCCAGGAGGGTCGGTCGCGGGGTCCGCGTTGTCGAACCGCTCCGGGAAGATCTGGTAGAAGATCGCGTCACGTACCCAGTCGGGTCCACGCCTGTCGGGGCTGTCGGTCACGAGGTTTCACTCCTTGACTGCGGTGGCGGCGAGGCCGCGCACCAGGCTGCGCTGCAGGTACATGAAGATGGCGATGGCGGGCACGGCCGCGATGACGGTGCCGGCCATCAGATAGTGCGGATACGGCCCGTACTTGCTGGTGAAGGCGGCCAGGCCCAGCTGGATCGTCCGGTACTGGTCGTCGCTGGTGACCAGTAGTGGCCAAAGGAAGTCGTTCCAGGCGAAGAGGAACGAGAAGACGGCGACGCTGACCAGTGCCGGCTTGCTCAAGGGCAGGAGGATCCGAAACAGGATCTGCATCCGGTTGGCCCCATCGATCCTGGCCGCCTCGTCGAGCTCCATGGGAAGAGATAGCAGGTACCCGCGGATCACGACAATCCCGAAGACGTCCGCGAGCCGGGGCACGATGAGCGCGGCATAGCTGTTGAACCACCCGAAGCGGATGACCAGGTCGAACGCGGGCAGCACCGTCAGGAACGTCGGTACCAGCATCGTCGCGACCAGCCCCAGGAAGATCGCGTTCCGACCCGGGAACCGCAGCCGGGCAAGCGCGTAGGCGGCCAGCGTGTCGAGCAGCAGGTGGCCGGCCACGATGCCCGCCGCCATGACCACCGAGTTCAGGTAGTAGCCGGCGAAGGGGGCCGCGGCCAAGGCCTGCGGGTAGTTGGACCACTCGAACTGCTCCGGGACCAGATAGGGAGGCTGGTGCACCTTGTCGAAGGACTTGAGGCTGGTAGTGATCATCCATGCGAATGGCGCCACGATCAGGACGGAGAGGCCGAGCAGGAGCAGGTGACGGCCAAGAGCGCGTGCGGCGGCATACGGCCTGCTCATGTCTGGTCCTTCCCACCCAGGCGCCACTGGATCCAGGTCAGCGCGAAGACCAGCGCGAAGCCGGCATAGGCGATGGTGGCTCCGTAACCGAACTGCCCGGTGACGAACGCCGTCCGGTATACGAGGAATCCGACGACCTCGGTGCCGCCCATCGGGCCGCCCGCGGTCAGCTGGTAAACCAGATCGAAGGACTGGAACGTCACGACAAGTGCTTGGACGACGACGAAAAAGGTCATCGGTGCAAGCAGGGGAAGCGTGATGTGCCTCATCCGCTGCCAGGGTCCGGCGCCGTCGAGGGCAGCCGCCTCGTACACCTGGGCGGGAAGGGCCTGCATGGCCGTGAGGTAGAGAACCGTGTTCAGGCCGAGCTGCTTCCAGACCGTTAGCAACGTCAGGCTCACCAAGGCCAGATGCGGATCACCGAGCCAGTTGGTTTCGCCCAGCCCGACCTGCTCGAGGGCGGAGTTGACCGGACCGCTGACATCGAAGAGGTACCTCCAGACCGCGGCTGCGGCAATCGAGGAAGTGACGACAGGCAGGAAGAACGCGGTGCGGTATACCGCGCGGCCACGGAAGGCACTGTTGAGCAGTGCTGCCGCGCCCACCCCCGTGATGACGCTGAGGACGCTGACTCCGAGCCCGTAAAGGACCGTGACGACCATCGAGTTGCGGAAGGCCGGATCGGCCATGAGCTTGCCGTAGTTGTCCAGTCCCACGAATGGCCGGTCCGGGCTGATGCCGTCCCAGCTGGTCAGTGAGAGCAGTCCCGTGGCCACCAAGGGGTACACCACGAACAGCCCGATGACCAGCAGTGCCGGGGCCAGACACAAGGCCGCGGTTATCAGGTCGCCACGGCGATAACTCCGGCGGACGCGGCGGGGGGCGGCCCCGGCTCGTTGCACGGCCGGGTGCGTGATGGGCGTGCTTGGCCCGCGGCCAACCTCAGCCGTTCGGTCACGCACGCCCATCACGACCGTCTCACTTGCCGCTGAGGATCGCGTTGACCTGGGTCTCTGCGTCTGCCAGTGCCTGGTCAACAGCCTTGCCATGCAGGGCCTCCTCCACCTGCTTGGCGAAGGCGAGGGAGACCTGCGGGTAGAGCGGGGTTGCCGGACGGGCCTTCGCCGTCGGGAGGGCGTCGACGAACGGCTGCAGCTCGGGAAGGGTGTTCTTGACGAAGTCCTTGTACTCGGCCGACTCGGCGACTGACTTGCGGACAGGCAGGAATCCGGTCTTCTCACTCCAGGAGGTGTTCTGGGCCGGGTCGACGAACCAGGTCAGGAATTCGCCGGCGGCCTTCTGCTCTACCTTGTCCTGCGTGAACACGACCGCCTGCTCGCCACCCATGTTGGTGGCGGGTTGCCCGTCGGCCGGGTGCGGGATCTGTGCCACGCCAAAGTCGAACGGCGGCTTCGGCTTCCAGATGCCAGCCATCCATGAGCCTTCCTGTGCGGAGGCGGCCTTGCCCTTCTCGAACTCGCCCCAAGGAGCGAGTGGGCTGTCCTTGGCCTTGACCAGGTCGACCCAGAACTGAAGGGCCTTCTTCCCTGCCTCCGAGTTGAACGCGGCCTTGGTGTTGTCCTGGTTGAGGAACTCGCCGCCGGCCTGCCACAGGGAGACCTGGAAGTTCCAGGTCACGCCTTCGCCGTCAGTGCCGGGCGTCGTGAACAGCTCGAAGCCGGGCTTGCCCGTCGCCTGTCGGATCTTGGCCGAGGCCGCCTTGAGCTCGTCCCATGTCTGGGGCGGGTTGGCCGGGTCCAGGCCGGCCTTGGTGAAGTCGGTCTTGTTGAACATCCACGCCAGAGTGTTGGAGGAGACAGGGATGGAGATTTGCTTTCCGTCCTGGCTGCCGAACTTCAGCATCTCGGGGTAGATGTCGGACCACGTGTTCTCGCCGACGAGGGGCTTGAGGTCGACGGCCTGCCCGGTCTTGGCCATGCGCGGCACGGTCACCAGGTCGCCGATGACGATGTCGGGAAGGGTGCGTGACTGCGCTGCAGCCTGCAGCTTGGTGAGCAGATCCGAGCCGGGAACGTTGACCAGTTTCAGCGTGGTGTTCGGGTGGGAGCCCTCGAAGGTCTTGGCCATGGAGGCGAATGTGTCGCCGTTGTTGCCGTCCCAGTAGTGCCACACGGTCAGCTCGGCCTTGCCGTTCCCGGCGGAGCCGGCCGCGGGTGCCGATCCACCACCACAGGCCGCGGTGGCCATCACTCCGAGAGAGGCCGCCAAAGCGACCGCCACCCGTACAGACTTCCTTGTCATGCCGGATACCTCCTTGGTTAGTAACTCGGTTTACTAACCGGAACCTTTGACCATGGGGTGGGCGCTGTCAAGACCCTTCGCGGAGGATCTTCTGGCCACTCCCCCACCCGCTCCCTGCAGGAGGGTCCAGCGACCGACCCTCCCCGAGCTTCGTCAAGGCACCCAGTCCTCGTTGACTTCGCCGGTCTCGAGGTCGACGACGGACAGTCGCTGCGGCGACACGCCCCGATGGACGCCGGCTGTTGCAGCGGCGACGTCGCCACGGAACAGGTCGGCGCGTTCGGCCCGGCTCGCTTGATCGGTGTGCCGGATGTGGCGGCCCTTGCTGGGCCACGCCTGGTGGCCCTCGTCGCAGTGGTTCCGCAGGCGGGCGCGCATCCGGTCTAGGAAGCCGGGCAGTGTGGAGCGGTGCCAGTCCTCGAGCAGGTCGCTGGTCAGGGTGGCGCCGGCGCGGCGGCGCTGGTCGGCCAGCACGGCGAGCTCGCGGACCAGGTGCGGGTGGTGGGGCCAGCACGGCGGGATGACCGCAGCGACGTCCCAGAGGTGCTCGTGATTGACCCATTCGACGACGGCGTCGAGCCAGGCCCACACCTCGGCGCGCAGGTCGGGGTGGCGGCAGGTGGCCGGGTCCCACGGCCGCGGCAGCCGCGCCGGATCACCGAGGGCACGGATCTGCTGCTCGCTGCCGGCTGCGAGGATGCCCAGCTCGCGGTAGGCGACCCGCATCAGCGGGCCCACCTCCGGGAAAGGCATGACCATGGGCCGGGCCCGCTCGTCGGTGCCGTCGGTCAGGGTCGGCGGGTTCAGCGCCACGTCTCGATGCTCTCCGGGGCCAGGCCCCGCCGGCGTGCCTCGGCCAGCGCGTCGGCGGCTCGAGCGGCCGCGGCGGGGGCGGTGCGGCGGGCGGTCGCCAGCTCGTCGCGGGCCCGGGCTTGGTCGCGCAGGAGACGCCGGCCGTCCTTGCCGTCGATGCAGCGGCTCAGGCGGGCGATGATCGGTCGCCCGTTCTCGGCGACGACCAGGGCGTGACGGTCGGGGATCTGGCGGATCTCCTCCGGACGCAGGATCGGGATGTCCTCGCCGGAGGTGGACCGCCCGCCCCGGCTGCCGCCGCTGCCGCTCTGCCAGGTGGTGCGCCTGACGCGGGTGGTGCCGACGAGGTCGGAGACCTCCTGGTTGAACGCGACGTCCTTGGAGCCGCCGAAGATGACCAGCACGTTGCTCAGGCCGAACAGGGCCCTGGCTTCCTGCTCGCCCAAGATCGCGGCCAGCTGCCGCCACGTCTGCGCGGCGTAGATGAAAGAGATGCCGAGCGCGCGCTCGTTCGCCATCCGGGTGCGCAGCGTCGGCAGCGGCGCGGTCGAGGGCAGCTCGTCCAGACAGGCGAGCATCGGCGGGCAGAGCCGCCCCCACGGGGACCGGTTCGCCAGGGCGAGGGCGGTGTCGAGGACGTGCTCCGCCAGCGCCGTCATCAGCGGGGACGCGGACGCGTAGGGGTCCTCCCGGCCGAGCAGGTAGATCGTGCCGCGGGCCTCGATCAGCTTCGCGATGTCGGTGGCCGGGTATCCCTGCCGGGGGACGCAGCGGCGGCGGATGTCCTCCTGGAAGAACAGGCTCATCGCCTGCTGGACGGTGGTGATCGTGTTGCCGGCGGTCCGGTCGTCGCCGTGCAGGGCGCCGTGCAGCAGGCCATGCCAGAACGGTGCCGCGTGCGGGTGGGCTCGCAGGATCTCGGTCGGCTCGGACGCCGCGTGCGGGTTCGCGACCCAGCGCAACACGTCCTCGAGGGTGCGCCCGGTCAACGCGGCGGCGTGGAAGTACGCCTGGAGCACCTTCGCGGCCTCAGCCGCGTAGAACCGCGCCGCGTCATCGCCCTGGCCGACCTGGACGGCGCCCTTGACGGTGCCGGCGGTGAACGCCTTCGCGCGCCGCTCGGCGACCATCGGATCGACGCACCCGTCGATCGGGTCCCACACCAGCTCCGGCACCCCGGGCGCGAGGCCGAACGGGTCGAGCACCACGCACGGCCGGCCCTCGCCGGAGCGCGCCGCCAAGGTCAGGAGCAAATCGTCGAGCTTCGTGAGCGTGACCAGCCCAGCGCCGGGCGCGGCCAGCAGTGCCGGGGTGAGCAGATCGAGGGTCTTGCCCGAGCCCTGCGGACCGATCACCCCAGCGGTGCGATCCCACGGCACCCACAGGTCGCCGCCACGCGGCTCGTGAGCCCGCCCGAGCGGCCAGCCGATCGCGGCCGGGTCGATCCGACGGACCAGGGTGACGGTCTTCATGCTCGCCCCCGGCCCTTGCCGTACAGGTCGGGGCGGACGATCGCCGCATGGCGGCGCAGCCGGGACCGGCCGAGCAGCCGCTCCGCCTCCTCCCGGGTCGCCACGCCCCGAACCCTGGACGGGCCCCAGAGTCGAAGGCCGGCCCTGATCCCGGCGACGATCAGCCCCAGGACGACCAGCTCGACAGCGGCAATGCAGACCCACAGCACGGTGGACGGCGCGACCGTCGGGTGCGCCGCCGTCAAGCCCGCACTGGCGTCACCCCCGAGAAGACCGGGGAGGCTGGTGAACAAGTCCGCCCGGTCCGGGAACTCCCACCAGCCGGCGCTGAGCAGGTTGGCGACCCCCCGACCGACGTGGGCGCCCACCACGATGAGGAGAAGCGCTCCGACGACGATCGCGAGCGGCACCTCCCACGGGGTCGGGTGAGGATCGTTGCGACGAGCGCGCTGCATGGCCAAGCTCCCTTCCGTTCTTCTCCCCGGAAGGGGCGGCAGGCGCGGCCACGGTCACCCGACGAGCGAGCAATGCAGGCTTGTCACCGGCAGGCCAGACTCGGTGACTCGGGTCGATACGGGTGGCTGGGGCGAAGCGGCCCCTACCGTGCGGGTTGCAGCAGCGCTCCGTCCAGCCACTGCGTCACGACGACGGGGCTGCCCTGGTCGTCCACGACATAGGTCACGAGAGCCGACCACCCCTCGCTGCCCCTGCGCCACTCGATCACGAGCCCGGCATGAACGGCCTCATCGCCGGTGGCGCTGTACACCCAGCAGTGCCTGGCCCGCCGGGCTTGGCCCGCGGCCTCGGTCTGGGCTTGGCCCGCGGCCTTGGTCTGGGCTCCGGGCCCAGCAACGGGCCGATCCTTCAGGGGCACCCCTCCCCCGGACGGAGGTGTCATGCCGCCAGTCATCCCTCCATGGTGCCACGGACCAGAACACCCGTTCGAACTCACTCTGGACGCCGGCGACACGCGTCCGTCGCGCAACAAGGTCCGCGAGTCGCCCCGTAGGCTTGCCGCAGCGCCGCAACGACACCCCCCTGAGTCCAGCGGCGCATGACCGGCCCTCGTCGCCCCCCGATACGAGGGCCGGTCCCACTTCGCCGGCCTGTGCGAAGGGAACCGGGCCGAGATGCCGCGTAGTGCAGGATGTCGCCGTGCCGATTGAACCCGAGCCCTTCGAGGAGGGCCTGCCCCACCGCTTCTTCACCCTCAAGCAGGTCGCGGCGATGCTTGCCACCAGCGAAGCCCAGGTGTACGCGCTGGTGCGGGCTGGGGACCTGCCCGCCATCAAGATCGGCGGTCGTGGCCAGTGGCGCGTCGAGAACCGGGAGCTCGACCAGTGGATCCAAGCGCAATACCGCAAGACGCGGGTCGGCGACGAGGACGCACTTGACCGAGAGGATGTCAGCGACAGCGATGCCGACCGCGACATCCGGGTTCAGGCGTCGCGTAGAGAGAACTGACGCACACGATCGTCGGGAACCGTGAGCTCCCCCACGACGGGAGTGCCCGCGCGGGCGACCTGCGATGGAGTCGGCGCCGATGGGCTGGCCGAGCGACACACTGGCTGGAACGGCCCCAGTCAACGCTCAAACCCGGGTTGCCGCGACCAGCGCCAACAGTCGTCGGCCCACCAAGATGGCGAACACCGCCCAAGGCAGCAGCGAGGCGAGGGAGAAGACGAGACCCGCAGTCCCGAAGTTCGACGGGACCGCCATCAACACTGCCGCTGCCAACCCCCACACCGCCGCGGACCTGCCGAGCACTCGGCTGCGATACATCAGCAGCGCCAGGACGAGCAGCGTCACCAGATTGAAGAAGTAGTAGACGTCGAACGCCGTGCCCTTCCACGTCGCGAGCATGCCGTCACCGACGGCGAGCAGCGCCTCCCGCCCGGCCGTGCCGGCGGCCGCGTAGGAGTGCGCCAGCTGCAGCATCTCCACCGGGCGGGGCGAGGCCATGTACGCGGCCATCCCGAGCACTCCGAACGCGAGGGCCAGCACCACCGCCGACCGACTCACCCGCCAGAGCACGACAGCGAGCGCGAAGTACAGCAGGTACGCCAGAAGGTTGCTGACCACGTAGAGCACATCCAGCGCGATGAGCCCGAGCAGCGGATTCTGGACCAACAGCTCGAACATCCCCTGCGCCGTGTCGGGCGGCGGCCACACCGTGAAGATCGCCACCTGGACCACGATCATCGCCACACTGGCCAGGGCCGCCCAGGCCCCCGTGAGCACCAGCCCAGACCATTGGCGGACATCCGCCACAAGGGCCTCGGCCGCGCCTTCGGATGCAGTCCCGTTGGGCGCCGACACGACATCATCGTCCTGCTAGGAGCTCCCGCCAGCAGCTTGATGTCGCCAGCATCACCAGCCCGAGCGGCAGATCTCGATGCGTCCGTTTCGCGGCGATGTGGGGCACTACAGCAGGGGTCTTCCCGTCCACTCGGCCATCCGCCCGACAGCTGTCTGGACACGGCGGGTTGAGCCCGGGATGACGCGATAGGTCGCGAGGCCACTGATCTCTATCCGGGTTCCATCGGCGAGAACGATGCCCGGCTGGATCTGCATCAACGGCAGCGTGTGGTGCTCCACCTCGTCGATGATGAAACCGGTGATGTCTTCGGGACACAGCGGCCGCGCGCGGCTGAAGAGCTGCCGGACCCGCAGGCACTGGCCATCTCGAAGGATTCCCATCCGTGCACCGCCCCAGACGAAGGGCAGGCCCAGCACGACGCAAACCGCGCCGATCACCAGGCCGCTGACATAGGTCGGCTGTGTGACGCCGGGTTCCCTCGGCATCGTTAGCATCACGACCCCAAGCATTGAGAACGTCAGGCCGACGAGGACCACCATCGGCGACCACAACGAGCGCACGGACCCACGAAGACAGATGATCACATGGCTCTCCGAACTCGTCTTACGCCAACGTCCGGGAGCGTACAGGCCCGGGCACCCTGACCTCAGAAGCGTCCCGTGAGCACGCCCGGCAGGCGGCGGACAGACTCACGTCGCGCGACCCTGCTGATTGCGGCAAATGAGTACGGATGTGCCGCGCCGCAGTTGCCAGTTGGAGCAAACCACTGTGACACGCTCATCCCGTGCCTCTGCTCCCCAGCCTCGACCGGGCGACCCGTATGTTCTGGCGCTTGCGCGGACAGCCAGTCGATCTCGCGGGTGAGCACCGGTGGCTGCAGGCGCCCATGCACGACGGCTCGACGGTCGGCGACGGCTGGCTTGAGCGAGCTGCGCTCCAGCTCGGTGGCAAGGTAGCGAAAGATCAGTCTGGCGCTGGCCTCCTCGCCGACATGCAGCAACTCGACGGCCCAGAGTTCCAAGCGGCTGCACTCCACCCCAGGATTCGCGATTTCTATGAGCACACCTCGGATTGGCGCATGGAGGTATGGACACAATGGAATCCGCTGTTCCAGCCGGGCGGCGAACTCATCTCACGGCTGTGGGGACGCCGGGTCCAGCAACTGGCGTTGCCAACGCGGCCCCTCGATGTCGCCTACGGGATGGACAGCCGGGTCGAGCTCATCCTTGACGCGAATGGCGAACCCGTTTCGGCCGGCTGGCTACGAACGCTCCGTGCCACAGGCGAATACGTCTACAGCGGCTGCTACTCGACCCGGCTGCTGCCCGGCGAGCCGCAACCAAGCGTGCACGTCGCCTTCCCGCTCGAACACGGCAACGTGCAAGTGTTCTTGAAGCCACGAATTCTGCCCGGGGGCGGTCTTGAACTGAACTCGCCGGCTGGACCCTTCGGAAGCAACGGCGCCTATGTCGTCGTCGACGAGCACGGGACCCATGCTGCGCGCGTACCCATCCACGAGACGTTCAAGGTCTATATCGACGACGAGGGAACCCTGCGAACCGACCACCATCTGAGGCTCTCGTCGGCATCGGTTGTGCGACTGCACTACAAGCTCATCCCGCTCGGCGACTGACGAGCTCCCAGCGGCAGACTCGGGAAAGGGAGGACGCCGACAGGCGGCGTTGTGACGCGGATTCCCAGCCCAGGCTCCGCGGCATGACGAGGAGAGGTATTGCATGCCCGCTCCGTCGGCGTCTCTCTACCCGTCGCCCCACGCAACGACGGCGAGCAGAAGGCCACCAGCGACGTACCAGGGAAGGCCCCGGATGAAGCCGCCCCAAGACACCGGGCGCAGGGTTCCGCCGAGGGGCCCGTTGGGTGCGCCCTTCTCGCGCGCTGAACGAGCAACGTCACGAAACACACCGACGGCCAAGAGGACGAGCGCCACGACCAGAGTCGCGTCCCGAGACGTCATGGCGGCATCCTGCCAGCCATCGCGCAACTCCCGGTACCGGCGCCGTAGTGGAAACTCGGCTTGGTCGACAGGCGGCGGGGTGACGCACTACGGGTTGGGGGTTGCGGTTGCCCATTTGTCCCATGTGGATTGGCCTGTTGCTTCGGCTTCGGTGTCGTCGTAGGGCTGGGGTGTGCGGCCCACTTCGAGGGGGATGCCGAGCTTGGTGACGAGTTTGGTGCCGTGGGTGCTGAGGTGGCCGTCGTGGGTGAGGTCGGGGAACTTTGCCCAGATCGCGGTCGCGAGGGTGGGGGCGTAGCCGTTGCCGCGATGGTTGGTTGGGGTCCAGATCAGTTTGAGTGATGCTGGGCGGCCGATGTCGCCGTCCATGTCGTACTGGGTTTCGCCGACGCAGGCCAGGCAGACGGGTGTGTTGTCTTTGAACAGGACGTACTGGCGATTGTCGTTGGGGCCGTAGTCGCGGACGTCGGGTTCGAGGGTCACGGGTGCTCCTGGGACGGGGTTGGTGAGTTCAGTTTGGCGGGCCGAACGAGGCGGTCTGGTCGGAACGTCTTGGATATGTTCGTCGCCGGCCTTCTTGGCATGGACTGGCCCGCGCCTCACAGCAGGGCGACGTCCGTGGGCGGCATTCGTCTGACTTGCTTCGGGCCGGTACCCCGCTGAAGCTCCCGCCCTTGGAGTCGGCTGGCCGGTGAGAAGTCGCCCACCGGGGAGGAAGATCCCGTCGCCAAAGGCGCCGGCTCACGTAGCGTTGAACCGTGGCCGAAGCGCACGACCCCGCGACCGAGAGCACCAGCTCGACAGGAGAACCTGCCGAGCCGACAGGCACGGCCACCTTCGGCACCCCGCTTGAGCGTCACCAGGAACTGGCCACCCTGATGTGGATGGGCCGCGACACGTTCTTGTCCTCATCAACCACGTTCCACTGGAAGCCGGCGCCAGGTTCCCAGGCGGCCCTGGACCAGGCCGTCCTCGAGAAGTTCGATCCGAATGAGTTTATGGACGGCATCTGGGCCGGCTTTCACCTGGTCTCCGAGGTGGTCGCCACCTACCTCTCCATCGGCGGCGGCCACCTCGCCGCGATGGCCGTGCTGTTCGAGACCGGCGAGGTGCACTTCGCGCCCAAGCCGCTCGCACGTAGCACCATCGAGAACTGTGCCCGAGCGATGTGGGTTCTGGGGAAGCCCAGCGACGCCGCCGAGCAGCGACTGGCGCGCGCGTACCTGGAGGAGCTCCTGAGCTCGGAGATCGCCAAGCGCACCGCTGGGCATCTGGGGGAGAAGACCGACCCCGTCCACCAGGACGCTCAGAAACGGTGGAAGGAGGTCCGCCGCCGCATGATCGCGGCGTACCCCGGAGCCGATGCGACCTCGATCTCCAAGGGTGAGCTCGGTGATCAGGTCCGTCCCGGAGTCGAGGACGGGGTGACGTGGTTCTACGCGCTGCTCCGCGACCACGCGGGCGGGAACCTGAGCGACGACCAGGCCAGCGGCATGTATGACTTCCTGTCCAGCGGTACTCACCCGACGCTGTACCAGGCCCGGCAGATGCGGCACTGGGACGAGGACCACGGTGACCACGTCAGCAGCCTGTTCGTCGTCGACACCGAGTTCCTCGAGCGGCTCTGTACGGCGGCGGTCGTTGCGTACTTCCAAGTGCTGGCGGCGACCTTCAGCTACTTCGGCGCGGATCCGACGCCGGTGGAGAAGTTCGCCGACGCGATCGAGAGGGTCCTCCCGGGGGTCCTGAAGCCGGCCGCTTCAGCGACCTGACCGTCAGCTGCCGTTGGGCAGGTCCGTCCGGTCGGCCTGCATGCTCTGCACTCGGGTGGCGTGAGTTCGGCGCGACGCCTTCCCTGCAACCCTCTGCAAAGAATCGAGTCTGCACGGCTTGGGTGGGTGGCGAGGCGCGGGCCAGACTCGGTTTCGTGAGTAGGCGGAGCGGACGGTCGAGGCCGGCGCGGAAACTGTCCGGGCACGCGCCAGGTGGTGTGACGGCAAGAGGCTGGGCGCGTCGTTGGGTGCCTTGGCCGAGGAGTGCTTGAAGGTTGGCGAGGCGTGGGGGTGGGAGCCGGCGCTCGGGTCGGCGGCCGCGAACGACTGGACCGTCGCGGGTGAGGACTCGCTCGCGTGGATGGGTGGTGCCTTTGGCCACGAAGCGCGGTGACGAGGTGCGCGTGCTCGGCGACACCCATCACTTCATTACTGGCGGTCTCTGGGACGAGTCGGCGCCGTTCATGGTCGCTCTCGATGCCGTGTCAGCGGGCCCCGGGATGCTCGGGCGGGACTTGGCCTAAAGGCGTATCCCTCCCGGTGGGGGCGTGGTCCCCAGCACGATGTGGCTCGATACGCAGGAAACCATGTACGAGCGTGGGCCCGCACTCTGCCGGTCTGATCGAGGTCTGGTCAAAACGCGTCGGCCAAGACCGAGACCCCGTGCGTCACTCTGGGCGGTGTGACGCGCCCTTTTGACGGAACTCCCGGGCGGCCTTCGGGCCTCCGTTCACCGTCGCGAGGGGCTGGGGCATCGGACATATGTGCCCGTGAGGCCACCCGCCCTGTAGGCCTGGGCGTAGTAGAGGACGTCGTTTACGTACCAGTCGGCGTGGTTGTAGGCATAAAGCGCCCGGCGGACTCCGTCGGCGCCGGTTCGGGCTCCGGTGTGGTCGAGGTAGTTTGCGGCGGAGTGGATGCTGTCGGCGTTGTTGGTCATGTCGGCTCGTCGGTCCCCGTCTCCGTCGATGCCGTAGGTGGCCCAGGTGGCGGGCATGAACTGCATGACCCCTCTGGCGCCGGCCGACGAGACGCCGGTGAGGCGGCCGTGGGCGGTCTCTTCCATGCCGATCCCGGCGAGCAGCTGCCAGGGGATCCGGTACTTCCGGCCGGCCTCGATGTAGAGCCGGAGGATGTCGTCGGGGATCGGCTGGGGCGGGTTGTGCAGGGAGTTCCGCCTCGGCTGCCCCGGTGGTGGCAGCGGCGCGGTTGATGCGTCCGACGGAGCCGCCTCGCGTGGTCCCCCCGCCACCGGGCCGGAGGGTCCGACGGCGCGCCCGTCGAGGGGGGCGCCGTGGTCGCGCATGAACGCGATCGGGTCGACGCGTTCGCCGCGTACGGCAACTTCGAAGTGGAGGTGGTTGCCGGTGCTGGCGCCGGTGGAGCCCTCGACGCCCAGCTGCTGCCCGACGGTGACGGTTGCGCCGGCAGCGATGGCGGGGTCGATGGTGGCGAGGTGGGCGTAGCGGGTCTGGATGCCGCCGCCGTGCTGGAGATCGACGACGTTGCCGTAGCCGGTGGTGTCCCAGCCGGCGCGGACGACGCGGCCGGTCGCGACGGCGACGACCGGGCCGGGTCCGGGCTGGGAGGACATGTCCTGCCCGCCGTGGAAGTTCATGCGTTTGAAGACGGGGTGGTAGCGCCAGCCGATGCCGCGCGGCGACAACGTGTAGGCCTGCACGAACGGCGGCCGCCACGAGCCGGTCGCGGGCACCGCTCCCCCGCACGTCCCGGCCGCGGAGGCGGCCGCCGACCCCGCGGCCCCGGCGACCATAAGCGCGACGAGCAGCGGGGGGCACACGACCGCGACGACGAGCGCTGCAACGGCGAGGACCTTGCCCACGAGGACGCCCGGGCTCAGGCGGCGCCGGTGAGGGCGTCATTGGTGAACGCGATCTCCAGCTCTGCGGTATGCAGGACGGTCTGGACCTTGTAGGCCTGTTCTCCGACGCACCAGAGGGCTCGGCCTTTGCCGTGCATGGCCCAGCCGGTGACCAGGTCGCGGGCGATGGGTCCGAGGCCGAGGATGGTCTCGAGCTCGTCGGCGACGGCGGCGTCCTGGCCGTGGAGGATCTTGATGTCGGCCAGGTGCAGCAGGTCCTTGGCGATGGTGACGGCTTGGGAACCGGTGTCGCCGGCGGAGAGCAGGTCCGAGGGTTTGTGAGCGACGGCGAACTGAATGTCGCCGTCGCGGCGGGACATGCGCAGGTCGGCGTCGAAGCTCTTGACGGCCTCGGGCCCGAGCCGCAGCTGCTTCCACGACTCGTCCCGGACGACGATGCGCAGGTCGCCGGGGGCGGCGGTTTCGCGCATGGCGCGCCCCCAGGAGTTGAGGCAGGTCAGGGCGATGCCGACGGCGTCGTCGCCGAGGGGCTCGAGCCGGGACAGGCTCAGGGACTGGATGGGCGCCGCCCAGTCCACGTCGATGGTGGTGTGGTCGTCGAACAGGCCGGCCAGGGCCCCGGTGACGAGCTGGCCGAGGGCGTCGCGCAGTAGCCGGGTGTCGTCGAGGAACTGCTGCCGGGTCGCGTACCGGCATTCGGTGACGAGGGCGTCGGTGGGCGTATCGAGCGCCTGCCACAGCTGGGGGATGGTGACCTCCCGCAGCCAGGTCTGCCCGTGGGCGTAGCCGGTGAGGTCCGCGAGGGCAGTCTTGACGACGACCTCGTCGCAGGGCCCGAACGGCACCCGGTGCTCGCCGATGCGTTGGCTGCCGACCAGGCCGCGGATCAGGGTGAGCCAGCGGGCGAAGACCACCGCGGCCCGGGCCTGCGCAGCGGCGGGGTCGAGGTGCTCCCACCCGTGGCCGAGCGGCCCGAACGCGAGCGGGTTGATCCGGGCGGGCAAGCCGTGGCCGATCGCGAAGGGCTGCACGCCGAGGGCGTGGCAGAGCTTCTCGTACTCGTCCTTCGGGTCGCCCACGACGAGGGTGCGGTAGCCGAAGTCCATCATCCGCAGCACGAACGCCTTGACGGTCGCACTCTTGCCGCGGCCGGGTTTGCCGAACGCGAAGACGTTCGGGTTGGTGACGGGCACGTCGTCGCGCAGCACCCAGCCGAGCGGGTCGGCGTAGAAGCTGCCGCCGGAGAGCTGGTCGATGCCCATCTGCGCGCCGGTCGGCGGCAGCCCGGGCGCGGAGATGAACGGCCACAGGACCGGCGCCTGGTCGGAGGTCATCCGCCACGCCGCCACGGAGGCGGTCGCGGCCGCCCACCCCCGTCCGGTATGCCGTTGACCGCGCCTGGGGGCGTAGCGGAACAATCGCGGGTCGCGCGCGCTGCGGACCGGCTGCGGTGAGACGGGCAGATCGTGGCCGAAGTCGGCGAGCAGCCGGGCTACTCCCCTACCCCGTCGCCCCGCGCCTCGGGACGAGGTCCCGGGGGTCATGCGTCGCCCTTGCGGGTCAGGCTGACCCCGAGCGGGATGCAGCTGGCGGCGAAGCCGACGTCCTGGGCGAGATCCAGCCGCAGCGGGGCGTACCCGGCGCGGCGGACGGCGGCGTCGAGCCGGCGCCCGTACTCGCTGATCCGGGCCGTCTTGGGGACGGTGACGGTGGCGACGGCGTACGGGCGGGTCATGGCGTGGCCCCGGGCGAGCTTGGCGTCCATGCCGCGGGTCCGGTCGGCCTCGGCTCTCGCTTTGGCGCGCTGCTTGACCTTGGCCTTGGCGCGCAGCTCGTCGCCGAGGTCGGCGGCCCACTCGCTGGTCGCCGAGCGCCGGTCCGCGGAGCTCTGCCGCAGGATCGGGTAGGCGACGAGCACGCTGCGCCGTTCGCCGGGCTCGGTCGGGGTCAGCACCGGGGCGAGCGCGCCCATTGCGGCGCCGCGGGCGGGCAGCTTGAGGGTGGCGCTGATGGAGTTCCACGCGTCGTGGCTGTAGTGCCGCAGGATGGGGTCGGCGCCGGACGGGCCGGCCAGCGCCCAGGGCACGTCCGCGTTCACACCCGGGTCGGTCTCGTGGGCGGCGAGGGCCTCGATGATCCCGGCCCGGTCGCCGGGGGCGAAGCCGGTCCGGCAGGCCAGCGCCAGCTCGGGTGAGGTGAGCCAGTGGACGCTGGTCATGGCCATCGCGCCGCGCAGGTGGGCTTCGACCTCGGCCATGAGGCCGTGCAGGACGCGGGCGCGTCCGTCGATGCCGCCGCCGGACTCTCTGGCGTCACGGCTCATCCGGGTCTCGGGGGCGACCAGGGTGATGAAGGCCTCGGTGCGCACCGATGCCGTCGTGAGGCCGGCCTGCAGGTCGTCGTTGACCCGGCGGGCCAGCGCGGGCCCGGGGTTTGAGTGGTGGGGGTGGCGGTGGCGGGCGGTCCACAGGTCGCGTTCGGCGCCGTCCTCGGGGACGGTGCGCACGGTGAAGAGGATCTCGTCGACGAGCTCGGTCCGGGAGGCAAGGTCGAGCAGCTCGGCCAGGCCCGCGCCCTGCCGGGCCCGGTCGCCAGCCTCGGTCAGGCCGATGCCGGGGTGCACGATGGCGGCGGTGACGGCCCAGGTCCGGGCGGCGTGGTCCTGGATGATCGCGACCCGCTCCAGGGCGGGCCCGGTCGGTGGGCCGTCGTGGACCTGGACGCCCTGCAGGACCCCGGGCAGGTCCGGGACGCTCAGGTCGCCCGCGCGTCCGGCGGCGGCGCGGGCGGTGAACCGGGTCCAGCCGGTCAGGCCGCCGATGGTGTGGGCGAGGGTGGCGAGCAGCCAGCCTGTCGCGGAGCGGCCGCGGATCGGGGTGACGGTCACGACGAGGACGAGCACCCACAGGGCGAGGAACGCCAGCGCGGAGCGCCACAGGCCCTGCTGGATGGACCAGAAGACCGGCAGGCTCGCCGCGGCGATGGTGGCGAGCTGCCGCCCGGACAGGCCGAAGAACCAGCCGATCCTGTCGCGGCGGTAGTCGCTGTAGATGACGGCCATGCGCGTTGCTCGCCTTCCTAGACGGGGATGATCGGGGTCGCGGCTGCGGCGCCACCGGCTGCCCCGGCGCCACCGGTCGAGGCGGCTGCCGGTGACGCTGCGGGGGATCCGCCGGCCGGGCCGCTGCTCGGGGCGTCGCCCGCGCCGTGGCCGGTGCGGGCTGCGGCGGGCAGGTCCTGCCCAGTGCCGGTCGGGGATGGCGCGGTGGGTGGTGGAGTTGGCGGGAGCGTGGACGGGGCGGGACCACCCGAGAATCCGCCGGCAGCGTAGGTACCGCCGGCATCGTCGCCGCCGCCATCGGGGCGCCCCGCGCTGCCGGAGTCGGTTCGGCGGCTGGCGGGCATGCCGCCGAAGTCGGGGTGCCAGGACTGGTGCCCGGCGCCGGTCTGGTTGGTGACGTCGGCTCCGATCGCGGCGCCCTTGGCGCCGACGGCCTGCATCAGCCCAAGCCCTTGCGCTGCGAGGCCGCCGACGGGGCCGGCCAGGCCGAGCAGGCCCCGCTCGGCCTGCCCGAACCGGGCACCGGTTGAGGCCTCCCCCGCGCTCTCGGCGTGGGAGCGGCCCTGCCCGTCGGTGCTCGACGCCGCCGACGACGTCGACGCGGCCCCGGCGCCAGGGCGGCCGGCGAGCAGGCCCTGGATCCCGCCCTGCGCGGACAGGCCGGCGCGCAGCGCCGCGCCGGACGGGGTGCCGGGGTCGACGAACGCCAGGAGCTTGAACAGCGCGAGCGGGGAGACGGCGCCGATGAGGATGAGGATCACTCCGGGAAGGGCGGTGCCGACCGCTGACATGGCCTTGTCGGCCAGGCCGTTGGCGACGCCGGTGGTCATCTGCACGCCGAGACCGAGGACCAGGACCATCAGGACCGGGGTGAACGCGGCGGCGTGGAACCAGCGCAGGCTCTTCCAGAACCACGACCGGCCCGCCTCGGAGACAAGCCCGCCCGCGGAGATCGGGGTCGTGGCGACGAGGACCATGAGCGCGCCGGCGCGGGTGAGCATGACGAGCAGGTGCCCGATCGCGGCGAGCCACAGCAGCAGCCCCATCAGGCCAAGGACGGTGGCGACGGTGGCGTCGACGAGGTCACCGACCTGCAGCGGCTTCCACGGCTGCCACGCCGACCAGGACTGCACCGACAGCAGCGTGTCCATCAGCGCCCGGGTCAGTCCCCCGCAGGCGGCGACGACCGCGACCCCGTAGACGATCCACCCGGCCCAGACGATGACGAACTGGCCGGCGCCGACCAGCACGGTCGCCAGCGATTTGCCGTCGCGGCGCAGGGCGGCGACGCCGAGCTGGACCATCGCCATCGTGACCACGAGGGTGGCTGCGATCCAGAACGTCACCCGGTAGACCTGCGCTCCGGGGCCGTCCTCACTCAGGTCCGGGGTGAGGAAGGCGTCCATCAAGTTGAGGACGAGCCGCATCATCCACAGGCCGGCGTTCCAGAGGCCGAGCATCGCGACGGTCCATGCGTCGGCGACGGCCTTGCCGGCCGCGCCAGCCAGGCCAGCGAACAGGTCGATGATCCCGGGTCCCACGGCTCACCCCCGGTCCTCGGCCGCACCCGCGCCGTCAGTGGGGACGGTGGCGGCGGGATCGTGGCTGCCGGGGGCCGCTGCGGGCTCGGCGTCGACCCACGTCTGCCACCCGGCCGCGATCGCCGGCTCGGTGCCCGGCCAGGTCGATGGGGCCGGGGCGGGCGGGTCACCGGGGGCGATCATCCACCGCCCTCCAGCCGTGCCGGTCTGGTCGCCGGTGTCGGGCTGCCATTGCATCCGTTCGCAGTGGCCGTAGCCGATCCGGGCCTCGGACTCGATCACTGCGCGCACCTCGAGCAGCACGCAGGCGAGCACCCAGTCGGGCCCGTCGGTGCCCTTGACCTGCGCCGCGGCCGGGGTGGCCATCACGACGGTGCGCAGGTCCTTCTCCGCGCCCATCCGGGCGGCGCCGAGGAAGGATCGGACGTGGCCGGTCAGCGACCAGTCATCCGCTCCCGTCCCGCCTGGCAGGGCCCAGGCGTCGTGGACGGCGTGCGCGACGGGGATGGACATCGCCTGCAGCACCGTGGTCTCGATCGCGGCCAGCTGGGCGACCGCGCCCTCCGGGGTCCGCGGGAACCCGGACGGCACCATCGCCGGCCCTGCCGTCGTGGCGGGCGGGATGGTGATCGGCTCGGCCAGCTCGGTCGCCGGCGGGGCCGGCTGCGCGTCCGCTGGCGCGGCCGGGGGCATCGGGGCGGCGGCGATCCGGTCCCGCCGCTCGTCGGTCGAGAGCCCGGCGGCGGGTGTGCCAGTGGGGCGTATGCCGCCGGGCTGGCTCACCTGGCTGCCCTCGCCGGGCGCCGGTGTCGTCTGCTCGGCCGGGGTGATCGCGAAGTGGATCGCGTAGCCGAGGCCGGTCAGCATCAGCAGCGCCGCGGTCGTGGCGGCGGCGAGGATGGCGATCAGCTTCCTGCGCCCCCAGCCGGGGTCAGGCTCGAGGGCGGAGGTGGAGGACTGCGCCGCAGTGAGCTGCGTGGCCGATGTCCGGGGCGGCGTCATCAGATGCACCCCTGGCCGGTGATGGCCGCGACCATGCCGGGCAGCACCATGTAGGCGACCGCGGCGAGGAAGACGACCACGACGGCGACGACGCCGGCCTTCGACGCGTGCGGCATCGAGAAGACGCGGCCCGCGACAATGGCGCCGATGCCGACGATGATGCCGACCCCGAAGAGGACGAGGACGCCCCAGAGCACGTATCCGGTGATCTGGTCGGCATACAGCTGGGCGTCGCCGGGGGCTTTGGGGCAGATACGCGCGGCTACGTCGGCGCGCCAAGCTGCCGACACGGTTGTGAAGGTCGTGGTGGTGGCGGTGGTCATGACGGTGTTGATCCCTTCCGGGCAGAGAACGGAGCGGCGGGGCTTGGCAGGTCGGCGGTGGGCATAAGCTCGAGGGCGGTGGCGGCGGCCGCCGCGACGACCGCGGAGG
>NZ_JAPFQL010000089.1 GCF_028446585.1 Intrasporangium calvum | reverse complement strand
CCAGCCGATGAGAGGCGCGCGCCGGCCCCGGACCCAGACCTCGGCCCGGCCCGTCGCGGCGCGGGGGATGCCGTCTGCATAGCCGAGGGGGACGAGCGCGAGGTTGGTCCTGCGAGTCGTCCGGTGGAGGTGGTCGTAGCCCACCCCGCGTCCAGCAGGGGCGTGCCGCACCTGGGTGACACGCGAGGTGAGAGTCATTGCGGGCGTGAGTCCGGTGCCGATGCCGTAGAGCCCGGCCCCGATGCGCACCAGGTCGTGACGCGTCAGGGCCGGGTTGGCCTGCGTCGCGGCCGTGTTGGCGAGGTGGACGACGTCAGGGCGGAGGCCGGCGCCGCGCGCGAGGTCGAGACCGATCCGGAACATCAGCAGCTGCCGGTGGGTCGCGACCGCGCCTGGCTCGCCGCCGTGCGACAGGTGCGACCAGATGCCGACGACCCGGACCGTGCCGGCGCGCTCGAGGACGGCTGCGGCGCGGACCAGACCGGCCCACTCCTCTGCCGGGCAGCCACTGCGGTGCATGCCGGTGTCGAGCTTGAGGTGGACGCGGACGGGAGCCGAGGCGCCGTGGGTGGCCACGAGGGCCAGGTCGCCTGGGCTGCTCACGGCGATGTCGACGTCGTGGCGCAGCGCCCGGGCGGCCAGCCGAGTGTCATGGAGCCAGGCAAGGACGGGCGCCGCGATGCCGGCCCGGCGCAGGGCGATGGCCTCGCTGATCCGAGTGACGCCGAGCCAGGCGGCTCCGGCCGCGAGGCAGGTGCGCGCGACCGGGACGGCGCCGTGGCCGAAGGCGTCCGCCTTGACGACGGCCATGACGGGCACCGCGGCAGTCGAGCGCAGCGTGCGGACGTTCGCGGCGATCGCCGCGAGGTCGATGACGGCTGCTGCCAGTCCGTCACCGGCGTCCAGGTCGAAATCGCTTTCCCCTGATGGGATCTCGAGTGTGGAGGAGGTCACCTGATCGACACTAGGAGCGGGGTCGGGATCCCCGCATCGCCCTGCAGGCCCACTCGGGGCTCCTCCCATGGGATGAGCCGCTTGTCCCGCAACACACCCGCAGCCTCGGATCTCGCCGTGTTGCAGCACTGTTCAGCTGCGAGGAGGCGGGCGTGTTGCGGTTGTCCACATCCCTTGGGGTGGCGACACGTTGTCCACTGCCCGTCCGCTGGCGCTACCGCGGCGGCCGTATGCCGCTGAGCCTGCTCCCATGGACACACGACTTCAGGCCCTGGCGGGCTCCCAGGGCGGGACGTTCAGCGCAGCGCAGGCCTACGCGCGAGGCGTGACGGACGCCGATCTGCTCGCCGCCACCCGCTCCGGCGCCGTGGTCCGGGTGCGCCGCGGCGCGTTCGTGAGCGGGGTGCTGTGGGGCGCCAGCGACGAGGACGCGAGGTTCCGTCTCAGGGCCAGCGCCATCGCGCGGAGCCGACCGGGCGACGTGCTCAGCCATCACGCAGCCCTGGCGGTGCACGGCCTGCCGTTGTGGGCGCACGACCCGGCCCGGATCGACCTGCTCACACGGACGCGGCGCGGTTCGTCGCGCAACGGGCTCCACCTGCATCCGGCGGCGGGCGTGGACGTGGTCGAGGTCGACGGGGTGCGCACGGTGTCGGTTGCCCGGGCCGTGGTCCGGGCGGCGTTGACCATGGGGGCGGAGTGTGCAGTGGTCGCCGGAGACGCTGCACTCCATTCGGGGCGGACGACGGAGGAGGAGCTGCGCGCCGAGGTCGCCCTGCTGAGCCCGCACGAGGGGCGGAGCAGGGCGCTCGAGTGCGTTCTCGTGATGGACGGCCGGGCCGAGTCGCCGGGTGAGTCCCGGACGCGACTGGTGGTGGACGACCTCGGTCTGGAGCACGAGAGCCAGGTGGAGCTGCGCGACGTGGACGGGCGTTTCGTCGCCAGGGTCGACCTGCTCGTCGAGGGGGTCGTCGTCGAGTTCGACGGTCGGGTCAAGTACCGCGCCGACGGCGCGGACCCGGATGGCCCCGAGTCCGCCGGACAGGTCGTGTGGCTCGAGAAGAAGAGAGAGGACGCCATCCGCCGGCTCGGTCACCCGGTCGTGCGCGTGGTGTGGTCCGAACTCGACCGGCCCGAGCTGATCGGGTCACGGATCCGGGCGGCCCGACAGCTCCGCCCACACCGCAACACGCCCGCGGCCACGAAGGTCCACGCGTTGCAGCACTGGTGAGTTTCGAGGCGGCGGGCGTGTTGCGGGGGAAGGTCAGGGAGTGCCCGGGGGAGACAGCGCGCCGGCCTGGTAGGCGAGCACGACGAGGGCGACCCGGTCCCGCAGCCCCGTCTTGGCCAGGATGTGGCCCACGTGCGTCTTGACGGTCGTCTCCGAGACGAAGAGCGCTGCAGCGATCTCGGAGTTGGTCAGGCCCTGCGCGATCGCGAGCCACACCTCCCGCTCCCGATCCGTCAGCGTGGCGGTCCGGTCGACCAGCGCCTGCGGAGCCGCCACGGCTCGCACGTAGGTCTCGACGAGGCGCCTGGTCGTCGACGGTGCGATCACCGCGTCGCCGGCGTGAACCGTCCGGATCGCTGCGAGGAGGTCCTCCGGAGGGGCGTCCTTGAGCAGGAAGCCTGACGCCCCCGCCCGCAGCGCGGTGAAGGCGTACTCGTCGAGGTCGAACGTCGTGAGCACGATGACCTTCGTCGTGCAGTACCGCTGGGCGATCAGCGTGGTCGCCTCGATGCCGTCCATCCGCGGCATGCGCACGTCCATCAGGATGACGTCGACGCCGGGGTCGGGCTCGCTGCTCCCGTGGCCCGGTGCAGGTGCCTGTCGGGCGAGCCAGTCGACGCAGTCCTGCCCGTCGACGCACTGGGCGACGACCGAGAGGTCCGCCTGCGACCCCACGAGCATCGCGAAGCCGGCCCGGACGAGTGCCTGGTCGTCGACGATCATGACCCGGATCATCCGGCGACCTCGCCGTTCATCCGGCGACCTCGCCGTCCCGGGGGAGCGTCGCGAGGACCCGGAACCCGCCCCGGGGGTCGGGTCCGGTCACGAGGTGTCCACCGACCATGTCGACCCGCTCGGCCATGCCCTTGAGCCCGTGACCGGTCGCCCCCGCGGTCTGCGGACCGGTGCCGTCGTCGACGACATCGACGACCACGCGGTGCGGGTCGACCGAGAGGGTGACCCAGGCCCGCGCATCGGCGCCAGCGTGCTTGATGACGTTGGTCAGGGCCTCCTGAACGGTGCGGTACGCCGTGACCCCCACCGCGTCGGTCGAGCCTGGACCGGGTAGGTCGCCGTGCACGACGAACCGGACCTCACGGCCGGTGTCAGCGATGGTCCGGACGAGGCCGCCGATGTCCGCGAGGCCGGGCTGCGGCCCCTCGGGGACCGGGGCCGTGTCGTCGCGCAAGAGGCTGAGCAGCCGGCGCATCTCCGACAGTGACGCGCGGCCGGTCGCGGCGATGGTGGCCAGGGCCGTCGTGGCGGCGGCGGGGTCCCCGGCCGCTGCGAACCGGGCCCCGTCGGCCTGGACGATCATCACCGAGAGCCCGTGGGCGACGACGTCGTGCATCTCGCGGGCGATGCGCTGCCGGTCGGCCAGCGCCTCGACCTCGCCGCGCGCCGCCTGCTCCGCCTGCTGATGGGCCGCCGCCTCGGCCGCCCGGCTGGCCGCCTCGGCCTGGAGCGCGGTCCGCTCGCGGGCGGCCCTGACCTGGTCGGCCACCGCCCAGGTCAGCACCACGACCCCGGAGCTGTTGAAGAGGAAGAGGGCGACCCGGTCGGAGAGAAAGGTCTGGATCGAGGGCAGATAGAACCCGTAGCGGAAGAAGAAGAGCAGGACCGCGAGCGCCAGGGAGCCGAGCGAGGCGGCCAGGGCCCAGAGGCCGCTGCGGCGGTCGGTCCACAGGGTGACCCCGAAGAGGGCGACGAGCGCCATCACCACTGTGGGCAGCCCGAGCATGACCCCACCTCCGTAGAGGAGGAACGCGAGGATCCCGCACGCGGCGAAGGTCTCTCGGGGCAGCCGCGGCAGGAAGAGCAGCAGGACGGCCCCCAAGGCGATGCCGACGAAGGCGAGCGCGGCCGGCTGCTCCTTCAGGTTGACCCACCAGACCTGGAGGCCGAGCACCCCGGCGGCGGTGATCGACACGAGGAAGTAGAAGAGGCCGATCATCGCGCCGACCCGGTCGACGAGCGGGGCCGGGTCCGGCGGGCCCGTCATGTCCAGACGACGCAGGGCATGCCGCGCCCGCCGGACTCGCAGGGCTGACCAGCCGGCGAGCAGCGCGGCAGTGCCTCCGGTCAGAGCCAGCACCCCGCCCAGCACCATCCGCCAGTCCGCAGCCCGCACGCAGGCTGCGTCGATCTCGGCCTGGTTCAGCGGGACCTCGCCCCCCATGTAGCCGTTGCGTTCGAAGAGGGCCACGTCGTAGGCCGAGCCGCAGAACGTCGGGGGTCGCTCGGCGGCGCCGCCCTGGTACTCCTTCGGGAGGTCGACATGGACGTCGGACCCCGCAGCGAGCAGTGCCGCGAGGACCAGGGCCACTGCCAGGGCCCCGAGCGCCACCCACCGGCCCGGGCGGTGCGCCGGTGCGGGCGTGGGGGACGGCGTGGAGGTCACGAGGGCACGGTACCGAGCCCAGCGGCATACGGAATCCTCCCGGAGGAGGACCCAGCGACACGCCCCGCACCTCGCAACTCCACGCGTGGCAGCACGGGTGCGTTGCGAGGCGCCGGGCGTGTTGCGGGAGGGGTCGAGCCGATTAGCAGTATGCGGCGCGGTGGCGTAATCTTGATCCTTGGGTGTCGTGCGCCTGCATGCCATCCAATCCCCTGTGCCAACCCATCCAGGGTCGGCCGCCAACAGATTGACGGAGGACATGGCCAAGAAGGACGGTGTCATCGAGATCGAGGGCACGATCGTCGAGGCTCTCCCGAACGCAATGTTCCGGGTCGAGCTGACCAACGGTCACAAGGTGCTCGCACACATCTCGGGCAAGATGCGCCAGCACTACATCCGGATTCTCCCTGAGGACCGGGTCGTGGTGGAGCTCTCGCCCTATGACCTGACCCGCGGTCGGATCGTCTTCCGTTACCGCTGAGCGCACGGGCCCGCGAGGGCACGCGCACGAAGCAACCAACTCCCGATTACCCAACAGCACCTGACGGTGGCGGCCCTCGCACGGGTCGACAGCGGCAGGAGCGCGATCTGAAGACAGCAGGCAGATGAAGGTTCAGCCGAGCGTCAAGAAGATCTGCGACAAGTGCAAGGTGATCCGCCGTAACGGTCGGGTCATGGTGATCTGCGACAACCTGCGCCACAAGCAGCGCCAGGGCTGAGCAGAGACCCACACCCTGCAGTGTCGTCGAGCTTCGACCGCACGCACATGATGTAAACCGCAGCACCCGGCCCCTGATGACCGACCGTCGCGTCGGCGCAGGACGTCACCCCTGGCACGGAGGCCAGGGACCGGGGTCCGCCCGTTCTGAAGGACGGACATGAAACCGGACCGGTGACTGCACCAGACCTCCGCGAAACAGAAATCAGGAGAACCACCAACATGGCTCGTCTTGTTGGAGTCGACCTTCCGCGCGACAAGCGCGTCGAGGTCGCGTTGACCTACATCTTCGGTGTGGGTCGCACCCGTAGCAAGGAGGCGCTGGCCGCCACTGGCGTCAGCCCCGACACCCGCGTCAAGGACCTCGGTGAGGCCGAGCTCGTGGCGCTTCGTGACTTCCTCGAGGGCAACTACCGCCTCGAGGGTGACCTGCGCCGTGAGGTTCAGGCCGACATCCGCCGCAAGGTCGAGATCGGCTCCTACGAAGGCCTTCGTCACCGTCGTGGTCTCCCCGTGCGCGGTCAGCGCACGAAGACCAACGCGCGCACCCGCAAGGGCCCGAAGCGCACCGTGGCCGGCAAGAAGAAGGCCAAGTGACGCTGACCCGCGTGGTCGCGTCCTCATCGACTCAGTTCTGACGTAGGAGAAACATGCCTCCCAAGGCTCGTGTGACGAAGGTTCGTCGCAAGGAAAAGAAGAACGTTGCCCACGGGCACGCTCACATCAAGAGCACGTTCAACAACACGATCATCTCCATCACGGACCCCACCGGTGCCGTGATCTCGTGGGCCTCCGCCGGCCAGGTCGGCTTCAAGGGCTCGCGCAAGTCCACCCCGTACGCCGCCCAGATGGCTGCCGAGGCTGCTGCCCGCCGCGCCATGGAGCACGGCATGCGCAAGGTCGACGTCTTCGTCAAGGGCCCGGGCTCGGGCCGCGAGACGGCGATCCGCTCGCTCACCGCCGCCGGCCTCGAGGTCGGCGCGATCAGCGACGTCACGCCCACGCCGCACAACGGTGTCCGCCCGCCCAAGCGCCGTCGCGTTTGATCCGGCCAGAGACCACGGAGAGTAGATAAGTCATGGCTCGTTACACCGGCCCGATCACCAAGAAGTCCCGCCGCCTCAAGATGGACCTCGTCGGCGGCGACAAGAACTTCGAGCTCCGCCCGTTCCCGCCCGGCCAGCACGGCCGTCGCCGGATCCAGGAGAAGGAGTACCTCACCCAGCTCCAGGAGAAGCAGCGCGCTCGCTTCGCCTACGGCGTCATGGAGAAGCAGTTCGTCCGGTACTACAAGGAGGCGGCCCGCCGCCCCGGCAAGACCGGTGAGAACCTGCTTCAGATCCTCGAGTCCCGTCTCGACAACGTGATCTACCGCGCGGGCCTGGCCCGCACGCGTCGTCACGCGCGTCAGCTCGTCACGCACGGTCACTTCGAGGTCAACGGCGTGCGCGTCGACGTCCCGTCGTACCGCGTCGAGCAGTTCGACGTCATCACGGTCCGCAAGCAGTCCGTCGAGACCTTCCCGTTCGAGCTGGCTCGCCAGACGTTCGGCGAGCGTCCCGTCCCGGCCTGGATGCAGGTCGTCCCGGGCTCGCTGCAGATCCTCATCCACCAGCTCCCGGTGCGCGCGCAGATCGACTCGCAGCTCACCGAGCAGCTGATCGTCGAGCTCTACTCCAAGAACTGAGCCACCACCAGAGGCTCCGTATGCCGCTGGGCCAGCTCAGCGGCATACGGAACCTCTGACCCGGGGCTGGGCTCGCAGACAGAGCCGACCCAGCCCGCCCGGGGCGAGACCGGGCAGTTTCACTACGCGTCATATAGCGGTCGCGAGTGGGAAGGAAACGAACAGTGCTCATCGCACAGCGTCCAGTGCTCTCCGAGGAAGTCGTTGCGGACAACCGCAGCCGCTTCACCATCGAGCCGCTCGAGCCCGGCTTCGGCTACACGCTCGGCAACAGCCTCCGTCGCACCCTGCTCTCGAGCATCCCGGGTGCCGCGGTCACGTCCATCCGCATCGACGGCGTGCTCCACGAGTTCACGACCGTGCCCGGGGTGAAGGAGGACGTCACCGAGATGATCCTCAACATCAAGGGCCTCGTCGTCTCCTCGGAGCACGACGAGCCGGTCGTGATGTACCTGCGCAAGCAGGGCCCCGGTGTCGTCACCGCTGGTGACATCACGCCGCCGGCGGGCGTCGAGGTCCACAACCCCGACCTGGCCATCGCGACGCTCAACGACAAGGGCAAGCTCGAGATGGAGCTGACCGTCGAGCGCGGCCGTGGCTACGTCTCCGCGCAGCAGAACAAGTCCGGTGACCAGGAGATCGGGCGCATCCCGGTCGACTCGATCTACTCGCCGGTGCTCGCCGTGACCTACAAGGTCGAGGCGACCCGTGTCGAGCAGCGCACCGACTTCGACCGCCTCATCGTCGACGTCGAGACGAAGAACTCGATGACGCCGCGCGACGCGATGGCCTCCGCGGGCAAGACCCTGGTCGAGCTCTTCGGCCTGGCGCGCGAGCTCAACGTCGAGGCCGAGGGCATCGACATGGGCCCGTCGCCGACCGACGCTGCGCTGGCCGCCGACCTGGCGCTGCCGATCGAGGACCTCGACCTGACGGTTCGTTCCTACAACTGCCTCAAGCGCGAGGGCATCCACACCGTGGGTGAGCTCGTGGGCCGCAGCGAGGCCGACCTGCTCGACATCCGCAACTTCGGTGCGAAGTCGATCGACGAGGTCAAGGCCAAGCTCGTCGGCATGGGTCTGGCCCTCAAGGACAGCCCGCCCGGGTTCGACCCGTCGGCCCTCGTGGACAACTACGGCGACGAGGACTACAACGACGACGAGTCCTTCGTCGAGGACGAGCAGCTCTGACCAACCGCTTGACCTCGCTGCCGGAGCCTCGACTCGGACTCCACCTGCGGCTTGGTCGGATCCCCTTCTAGGAGAACACAATGCCTACCCCCACCAAGGGTCCCCGCGTCGGTGGCGGTCCCGCTCACGAGCGGCTGATCCTCGCCAACCTCGCGACGTCGCTCTTCGAGCACGACCGCATCACGACGACGGAGGCCAAGGCCAAGCGCCTGCGCCCCCTCGCCGAGCGCCTCATCACCTTCGCCAAGCGGGGTGACCTCTCGGCCCGTCGCCGCGTCCTGACGGTCGTGCGTGACAAGGGTGTCGTCCACCGCCTCTTCGCCGAGATCGCGCCGGACATGGCCCAGCGCAACGGCGGCTACACCCGCATCACGAAGATCGGTGCCCGCAAGGGTGACAACGCCCCCATGGTCGTCGTCGAGCTCGTCCGCGAGCCGCTGTCGGCCAAGAAGGCGACGGTCAAGGAGGCCGAGGCTGCGACGAAGCGCGCCGCCAAGGACAGCGCGGCCAAGAAGGCTGCCGAGACCGAGGCCGCGACCGAGCCGGTCGCCCTCGTCGACGCCGCGGCCGACGCTCCCGCCGTCGACCTGCCGGCTGGTGCCGCCCCGGCCAACGAGGACGGCTCCGCCCCCGAGGGTTACACCGTCAAGGGCAACGCCGACTCGGGTCTCTACCACGAGCCGGACGGCCAGTGGTACGACCAGACCGTCGCCGAGTTCTGGTTCAAGTCCGCTGAGGACGCCGAGGCCGCCGGTTTCAAGAAGGCCGGCTCCAAGTCCGAGTGACACCAGGCTGACTGCCAGCCACCACACACCGCACTGACCCGTATGTCGGGTCAGTGCGGTGTGTTTTTCCGGTCGTGTCCTGGCTCGGAGCGGGAGGGGCGGCGCACCTTGACGTTTCACCCGCCTCAGTGCGACACAATGACGCGGTGCAGTCCATCCGCCCGCGCGGCGAGCAGCCGACCCGCCCCCCAGCGCTGCCGTCGGCCCCGCTGTCGCCGGGGCGCCGCAGTGTCCTGTTGCTCCTGCCGGTCGCGGTGCTCTCGGCTGCGACCGCCAGCATCGGGGACGCGCTGACCGGACGGGTCGCCGCCGCCTCGCGGCGCGCGTTCGACGTGGCGGGCTCCCTCGCCCGCAGCGCCGTGCCCGCTCCGTCGGCGCGGGTCGACACGTCCGGGCGGGCCGCGCTCTCCAAAGCGGTCCTCGGGGCCATGGGCGGCCGGTCTCGCGTCATCGGCGTCAGCGTGCTGGACCGGCGGACCGGGGCGTGGTGGCACTACCGGGGTGATGCTCCGGTGCGCACTGGCAGCGTCGCCAAGGTCCTCGTCGTCGCGGCCGCGCTGCGCCGGGCCCGAGCGGCCGGCCAACGGCTCTCCGCGGCCCGCCAGGAGCAGGCGCGCCTGGCCATCACCCGCAGCGACAACGCGGCCGCCGATGCCCTCTACGCGTGGGTCGGTGGCCACTCGGCCCTGGCGAAGCTCGCCGGAGAGCTGGGCATGGCGACGACCGCGGCCGCTGACCCCGCCGACCACTGGGGCCTGACCCTGACGACGCCCAACGACCTGGTCCGCCTGATGCAGGCCCTGCATGGCGGCAACCCGATCACCCATCCCGACGACGACGCCACGGTGCTCGACCTGATGAGCCGGGTGGTCGACGGACAGCGGTGGGGCGTCGGCACCGTGCGCACCTCCAGTGTGAAGGTCCACGTCAAGAACGGCTGGATGCTCGTCGACGACCCGTGGGTGATCAACAGTGTCGGTGACGTCCGCGGCGGTGGCCGGGACTATGCCATGGCCCTCATGCAGCGGGCCCAGCCCGATCAGGACAGCGGGATCATCCGCGCGAGCCGGATCGGCCGGGCCGTGTTCGCTGCCCTCGAGGCGCCGCTGCGATGACGGTCCGCCTGCGCCTCGACCTGGCCTACGACGGGACGTCGTTCTCCGGGTGGGCGGCCCAGCCCGGGTTGCGCACCGTCGAGGGCGAGCTCACCGCGGCGTTGACCACCATCCTGCGGGCCCCGGAGCCGGTCACCCCCACCGTGGCCGGCCGCACCGACGCCGGCGTCCACGCGCGGGGGCAGGTCGTCCACGTCGACGTCGACCCCGACGTCTTCGCCGGGCTGCCGGGCCGGTCCGACCGGGCTCCGGGCGAGGCGCTGGTCCGGCGGCTCAGCGGCCTGCTGCCCCCGGACATCGTCGTCCACCGGGTGGGTCCGGCGCCGGAGGGGTTCGATGCCCGCTTCGCGGCGCAGGAACGGCGTTACCTCTACCGTCTCGCCGACTCCGAGGCGCCCCGGGACCCGCTCCGGCGCCACGACACCGTGTGGTGGCCCCGGCCCCTCGACCTGGCGCGCATGGACGAGGCCGCCCAGGCACTCGTCGGGCTCAAGGACTTCGCGGCGTTCTGCAAGCGGCGCGAGGGCGCGACGACGATCCGCACGCTGCTCGAGTATCGATGGCGCCGGCTCGACGACGGCGTCCTGGCAGCGACGGTTCGCGCTGACGCCTTCTGCCACTCGATGGTCCGCTCCCTCGTCGGGGCCGTGGTGGCCGTGGGGGAGGGGCGGCGGCCGCCCGAGTGGCCGTCCCAGCTGCAGCGGCGCGCTGAGCGCGCCTCCGAGGTGCGGGTCATGGCGGCGCACGGCCTTAGCCTCGAAGCAGTCACCTACCCGCCGGACTCCCAGCTCGCGAGTCGAGCCGAGACCGCCCGGGCCCGGCGTGAGGAGCCGGCTGTGGAGGACGTGCCGTCCTGATCAGCCCACTGTGGTTTGATCTGGCCATGCTCCACCGACCCGTCACCACGCTGCGGTCCCTTCGGCGCGCCTCAGCGGCCGGCGTCGCCGCGGCACTGCTGCTGGCGGGGTGCTCGGACGCGGGCTCGCCGTCCCGGACGCCGACCGGATCGGCTGGTTCGACGTCCGCCGCCACTGGGTCCACCTCGAGCGCGACGGCCGGTGCCTCGACGGGCTCGCCCTCCGGGCCCGTGGACGCGGCCGATGGCGTCGCCGGCCGCAGCGGCACCTACTCCGTCCTCCCGCCGAGCGGCTGGGGAGAGGCGACCGACGAGGTGGGCGCCGTGCCCGGGATCGACCTCGTGCTCATGTCGTCCGAGCAGGAGGGCGGCTTCAACACCAACCTCGTGGTCCACGTCGCATCCGGCGACACGGCGCTGCTCGAGTCGGAGCTGGCCCAGGGCCGAGACGAGCTCGCCGACCAGGGCCGGTCGATCTCGGCGGCGCCCGACATCACCGTCGGCGGGCTCCGCGCCCTCGGCTTCACGACGACGTTCAGCCAGCAGGGCATCGACGTCCGGGCCCGCTCCTACGGCCTGCACCGCGACGGCCGGGTCTATCTGTTGACGCTCAGCTCGGCCACGAGTGCCACCGCCACCGCTGACGCCGCCCTCGCCGACATCGTCGAGAGCTGGACGTGGACCTAGCCGTACGCCCCTTCGCGGTGGTGCCCGCCGTCGCGCTCAGCCTGACGCTGGGTGCCCTGGCATCCGCAGCCGGCTGCGCCAGCGGGACAGCCCCCGACCCCGCGACGAACGCGCCGCAGACCGCGATCATCGCCGTCCCCACCGCGACCGCCACGCCCTCGTCCTCGGTGGTGGCCGGCCTGCGGCTCGTCTCGTTGCCGACCGACCTGCCCTCCGTCGCGCTGGGTGACGAGCGGGTCCGCGGCCAGGACTACGCCTACAGCCTCCCCCGCGACTGGGAGCAGGTGCACCCCGACGCCGAGCCGCGGCCGGACTCGATGATCGCCCCCCGGGACGGCACCCTGCCCTACTACATCGCCGTCGACCAGGTCCTGGGCGTCGGGCCGCGCAGCCTCGACGAGGTCGTCAGCGAGCTGGCCGACGGGTTCTCGGGCGAGGGGACGCTCGGTGCCCTGCCCGGGCGGACCGTGGCCGGCTACCCCTCGGCCGGCGTCATCGTCGACGCCTCGCCGCGCACCAGGCACGTCTACGCCATCAGCATCTACGCGGGGCGGGCCTTCCCCATCCGGGTCACCTACGACCCCGACCACGAGCGCGAGGCGCTCGCCGCCCTCGCCGCGGTGCTCGACTCCTGGACGTGGGGATGAGGCGTCGGTGAGGCGGGAATGAGCCAGCGCGGAAGGGCACCCGGCGCGGATAACCGGGTGACCGAGCCCAGCGGCATACGGAACGCTTGACGCTCGTGGGACACGTCGACGTCAACTCAGTCACCTTCACCCTGCCCGACGGGCGGGTCCTGCTCCGGGACGTCTCGGTCCGCGTCGGCGAGGGCGCCAAGGTCGCCCTCATCGGGCCCAACGGCACCGGCAAGACGACGCTGACCCGCATCATCGCCGGCGACCTCGAACCGCACGAGGGGGCCGTCACGCGATCGGGTGGCCTCGGCGTCATGCGTCAGTTCATCGGCAAGGTCCGCGACGACACGACGGTCCGCGACCTCCTCGTCTCGGTCGCCCCGGAGCGGATCCGCGCCGCAGCCGCGGAGATCGACCGCACCGAGCTGCTCATGATGGAGCGCGACTCCGAGGAGGACCAGCTCGCCTACGCCCACGCCCTCGTCGAGTGGGGCGAGGCCGGAGGCTATGAGCAGGAGACCGTCTGGGACCAGTGCACCATGGCCGCGCTCGGGGTGCCCTACGACAAGGCGCAGTGGCGGCAGGTGACGACGCTGTCGGGCGGCGAGCAGAAACGGCTCGTCCTCGAGGCGCTCCTGCGCGGGCCTGAGGAGGTGCTCCTGCTCGACGAGCCCGACAACTATCTCGACGTGCCGACCAAGCGCTGGCTCGAGGACGCCCTCATCGCCTCACCCAAGACCGTCCTGTTCATCAGTCACGACCGTGAGCTGCTCGGCCGCGTCGCGACCCGAGTCGCCACGCTCGAGCCCGGTGCCGTCGGCGCCACGCTCTGGGTCCACCCCGGGCCCTTCGCGGGCTACGCCCAGGCCCCCCCTGGACCGCAACTCCCGGCTCGAGGAGCTGCGCCGGCGGTGGGACGAGGAGCACGCCAAGCTCAAGGCGCTCGTGCTGATGTACAAGCAGAAGGCCGCCTACAACGACGGGCTGGCGTCACGCTACCAGGCCGCCCAGACGCGGCTGGCCAAGTTCGTCGAGGCCGGACCGCCCGAGGCGATCCCGCTCACCCAGACCGTCCGGATGCGGCTCACCGGCGGGCGGACCGCCAAACGCTCGATCGTGGCCACCGGGCTCGAGCTGACCGGTCTGATGCGGCCCTTCGACCTCGAGGTCTGGTACGGCGAGCGGGTCGCCGTGCTGGGCTCCAACGGGTCCGGCAAGTCCCACTTCCTGCGCCTGCTCGCGGCCGGCGGCACCGACCCCGAGCGGGAGCACCAGCCCGTCGGGGACGTCCGGCCCGCACCGGTCGAGCACACCGGCGTGGTCCGGCTGGGCTCGCGGGTCCGGCCGGGGTGGTTCGCGCAGACGCACGACCACCCGTCCCTGCTCGGACGCACGCTCCTCGAGATCCTGCACCGCGGTGACGAGCACCGGGCCGGCAAGCCGCGCGAGGAGGCGGCCCGCGCCCTCGACCGCTACGGCCTGGCCCGGGCGGGGGAGCAGCTTCGAGTCCCTGTCCGGCGGGCAGCAGGCGCGGTTCCAGATCCTGCTGCTCGAGCTGTCCGGCGCGACCCTGCTGCTGCTCGACGAGCCCACGGACAACCTCGACCTCCAGTCGGCCGAGGCCCTCGAGGAGGGGCTCGATCAGTTCGAGGGGACCGTCGTCGCGGTGACGCACGACCGGTGGTTCGCCCGCGGGTTCGATCGCTTCCTCGTGTTCGGGGAGGACGGGCGGGTCTATGAGGCGCCCGAGCCCGTGTGGGACGAGGGTCGGGTCGTCCGGCCACGCTGAGTGCAGGCCCGTCCACGCGGCCCCGTCTGGCGGGGCCGCGCTGTCAGCGGGACATCGCGACGAGGATCGCCTCGCGCACTGCTTCCGTGATGGTGGCCGGGCCGCCCACGACGTAGGCACGGGACGGGTTGAGGCGGCTGAGTGCGTCACTCGTCGGGGTCGGCAGGCTGTCGGCGCGGGTCAGCAGGAGTGGCATCCGGTCGCGACCCGCCGTCGCGGCCGCGGACAGGGCGTCCGGGAAGGTCTCACCGGAGGCCACGTAGACGGTGGCGGCCGAGGTGTACTCAGCGGCGACCCGGGCCGCGGTCGCGTAGCGGTCGGCCCCGGCATAGCGGGACACGGAGCCGGACGTCGCCAGCGCCCGGAGCTGGGTCAGGACGTCGTCGGACACCGTCGAGCTGCCCCCGACCACGACGATGCGGCTCGGCGCCAGCCGACGCAGTGCCTCAGCCGTGGCTCCAGGCAGGCTGGTGGCCCGGGTGAGCAGGATCGGCACGCGATCCCGCCCGGC
>NZ_JAPFQL010000088.1 GCF_028446585.1 Intrasporangium calvum | reverse complement strand
CCGTCCTACGGCGGGACCGATGACGACGAGGTCGGCAACATGAGCGCATTCATCCAATACACCCTCCAAGGCCTCGCGGCCGGCGGCTTCTACGCCGTCTCCGCGCTCGGCCTGGCCGTGATCTTCGGCGTCCTCGGCGTCGTCAACTTCTCGCACGGCGCCGTCTACATGCTCGGTGCCGTCCTCTCCGCCGTCCTCCTCGCGGAGTTCAACGTCAACTTCTGGCTCGCCCTCGTCCTCGTGCCGATCATCATGTTCGGCTTCGGAGTGCTCATGGAGCGGGCCCTGGTGCGCTGGCTGCTCCAGCTCGACCCGCTCTACAACTTCCTGCTCACCTTCGGACTGACGCTCGTGCTCGTCGAGGCGGTCAAGCAGCGTTACGGCGTCTCCGGACTGCCGTACCAGACCCCGCCGGGTCTCGGGGGGCAGGTCACCATCGGCAGCGTGAGCCTGCCGACCTACGCGATCTTCGCCTGTCTCTTCGCCGTGGCGGTCTGCGCCGGGGTGGGCCTGCTGCTCACCCGCACCCGCATCGGCATGATCGTCCGGGCGGCGACGGAGAACCCCGAGCGCACCCGCGCCCTCGGCATCAACGTCGGCCGATGGGTCACCCCTGTCTTCGGCTTCGGCATCGCCCTGGCCGGGCTCGCCGGTGTCCTCGCCGCCCCGAGCCGCGCCATCACGGCCGAGATGGGCAGCAACTTCATCATCATCCTGTTCGCCGTGGTCGTCATCGGAGGGCTGGGTTCGATCCTCGGGGCCGTCGTCGCCGGCTTCCTCGTCGGGCTCGTCGAGGCCTACGGGGTCGCCTACGCACCGGCCTACGCCCAGATCGTCATCTTCATCCTGATGGCGCTCGTTGTCCTCGTCCGGCCCGCAGGGCTCTTCGGACGGGAGGAGATCGCATGACCGACCAGCAGCTCACCGCGAGGACCGACGTCGACCTCGCCCAGCCCTCGATCCTGTCGCGTCGCAGCCCGTGGCGCTACGTGATGCTCCTCGCGGGGCTGGCCGTCCTCGTGATCCTGCCCTACCAGATCTACCCGCCGGTCGCCATGGACATCCTCTGCTGGGGCCTCTTCGCCATCAGCATCGACCTGCTCCTCGGCTTCACCGGCCTGCTCAGCTTCGGGCATGCGGCGTTCTGGGGCGGTTCGGCCTACGCCACCGGGATCATCGCCATCGAGACCGGCTGGCCCTTCCCGCTCGCGGTCCTGGGCGGGGCCGTCTTCGCCATGGCCATCGCGGTCCCGATCGGCTACCTCTCGGTCCGTCGCACGGGCATCTACTTCGCGATGGTGACCCTCGCCTTCGCCCAGATGCTCTACTTCATCGTCAACCAGTGGCGCGACGTCACCGGTGGTGAGAACGGCCTGCAGAACATCCCGAAGAACTTCTTCGGTATCGAGTCCGTCGAGAGCGACTCCTTCTACTTCTACTACGCCGGTGCGGCGGTCATCCTCGTCGGCATCTTCATCGCCTGGCGGGTCGTCAACTCGCCGTTCGGGCGGGTGCTGACGGCGATCCGGGACAACCCGGCGCGGGCCCGGGCCCTCGGCTACGACGTCGACCGCTACAAGATCGTCGCCTTCGTCATCTCGGCCGGACTCGCGGGCCTGGCCGGTGGCGTCTTCTCGATCAGCCACAGCTTCGCCTCGCTCCAGGAGGTGGCGTGGACCACCTCCGGCAAGGTCGTGCTCATCACCGTCCTCGGCGGCATCGGCACCCTCTGGGGCGGCCTCGTCGGGGCCGGCGTCGTCGTCTCACTCGAGGACTACCTCGCCTCGGCCGGCTTCGGCGGCATCGCCATGATCACGGGCGCGATCTTCGTCCTGATCGTCCTGCTCTTCCGCCACGGCATCTGGGGCACCGCCCGCAACCTGATCCGTGAGCGGGTCATCGAGCGACGCAACCGGCCACGCTGAGGTGCGCGATCCGAGACCGCCGGGGTGTGCCCCCGGCGGTCTCCCGCCGTGTGGTCGCCGGTCGGACGCACCACGTGCGGCCCCATAGACTGGCACGCATGTCCTCCCTGTCCCGCGAAGACGTCGCCCACCTCGCCGGGCTGGCCCGCATCGACCTGTCGGACGCCGAGCTCGACAAGATGGTCGGCGAGCTCGCCGTGATCCTCGAGTCGGTGGCCAAGGTCCAGCAGGCCCCCATCGCGGACGTCGCGCCGATGTCGCACCCGATGCCGCTGACCAACGTGACCCGTCCCGACGTGGTCCGTCCCGGGCTCACCCCGGACGAGGCGCTCTCCGGCGCTCCCGAGCAGGAGCTCGGCCGGTTCGCGGTGCCGCGCATCCTCGATGAGGACTGAGCCAAGGCGGGAGGACCGGAGCGCCGATTCGGCTCGGTCCTCGGGGCGATTGCGGACTGAGCCCCGACCACCGGCACGTATGCTGCTCAGCCAGCTCAGCGGCATACGGCACCTTTTCGTGAACTTCCTTACGGACGAAGGCTACTGACGTGAACACTGACCTGACACGCGCCTCAGCGGCGGAGCTCGCGGACGCGCTGGCGAGCAAGTCGATTTCCTCGGTGGAGGTGACTCAGGCCCACCTCGACCGGATCGCGGCCGTCGACGGGCAGGTGCACGCCTACCTCCACGTCGACGCCGAGGGTGCCCTCGCGACGGCTCGCGCGATCGACGAGCGGCGCGCGGCGGGGGAGAGCCTGCCGACGCTGGCGGGCGTCCCGATCGCCGTCAAGGACGTCATGACGACCAAGGGCCTGCCGACGACGTGCGGCAGCCGGATGCTCGAGGGCTGGATCCCGCCGTACGACGCGACCGTGGTGCGCCACATCAAGGCCGCCGGGATGCCGATCCTCGGCAAGACCAACATGGACGAGTTCGCGATGGGCTCCTCGACCGAGCACTCGGCCTACGGACCGTCGCGCAACCCGTGGGACCTCGAGCGGATCCCGGGCGGCTCCGGTGGCGGTTCGAGCGCTGTGATCGCCTCGTTCCAGGCGCCGCTCGCGACCGGCACCGACACCGGCGGCTCGATCCGCCAGCCGGCCGCCGTAACGGGCACGGTCGGCACCAAGCCGACCTACGGCGGCGTCTCCCGCTACGGCCTCGTGGCCCTGGCCAGCTCGCTCGACCAGGCCGGCCCGTGCGCCCGCACGGTCCTCGACACCGCGCTGCTCCACGAGGTGATGGGTGGGCACGACCCGCTCGACTCGACCTCCATCGACGCCCCGGTGCCGCCGGTGGTCGAGGCTGCCCGGCGCGCCGACGTGGCGGGAATGCGCATCGGCGTCGTCAAGGAGCTCGGCGGCGAGGGCTACCAGCCCGGCGTCCGCGCGCGCTTCGACGAGGCCGTGGCGCTGCTCGTCGAGCGGGGCGCCGAGGTCGTCGAGGTCAGCTGCCCCAACTTCGACTACGCCCTCGCGGCCTACTACCTCATCCTGCCGAGCGAGGCCTCGAGCAACCTCGCGAAGTTCGACGCGATGCGCTACGGCATGCGGGTCCTGCCCGAGGGCATCGACGCCCCCACCGCCGAGCAGGTGATGGCGGCCACCCGCGACGCCGGCTTCGGCGACGAGGTCAAGCGCCGCATCATCCTCGGCACCTACGCCCTGAGCTCCGGCTACTACGACGCCTACTACGGCTCCGCGCAGAAGGTCCGCACGCTCATCGCGCAGGACTTCGCGCGCGCCTACGAGAAGGTCGACGTCCTCGTCAGCCCGACGGCGCCGACGACCGCCTTCAAGCTCGGCGACAAGCTCGACGACCCGATGGCGATGTACCTCAACGACATCGCGACGATCCCCGCCAACCTCGCCGGGGTCCCCGGGATGTCGGTCCCGTCCGGTGTCGCCGACGAGGACGGGCTGCCGACGGGCATCCAGATCCTCGCACCTGCGACCAAGGACGAGCGCCTCTACAGCGTCGGTGCCGCGCTCGAGCAGGCGCTCCTCGAGCGCTGGGGTGCGCCGATCCTGTCCAGGGCCCCCGAGCTGGGCGCCGACCTCGTGAAGGGAGCCTGAGATGGCCGTGACCTCCGCCGCCGACCGCGTCCTCGACTACGACGAGGCGGTCGCGAAGTTCGACCCCGTGATGGGGCTCGAGGTCCACGTCGAGCTGCACACCGCAACGAAGATGTTCTGCGGGTGCCCGACGACGTTCGGTGCCGAGCCGAACTCCCAGGTCTGTCCGGTGTGTCTGGGGCTGCCGGGCGCGCTCCCCGTCGTCAACGAGAAGGCGGTCGAGTCGGCCGTCCGGATCGGCCTGGCGCTCAACTGCGAGATCGCCGAGTGGTGCCGCTTCGCCCGGAAGAACTACTTCTACCCGGACATGCCGAAGAACTTCCAGACGTCGCAGTACGACGAGCCGATCGCCTTCAACGGCTATCTCGACGTCGAGGTCGAGGACGGCTCCGGGGGCACCGAGATCTTCCGCGTCGAGATCGAGCGCGCCCACATGGAGGAAGACACCGGCAAGTCGCTGCACGTCGGCGGCTCGACCGGTCGCATCCATGGCGCCGAGTACTCCCTGGTCGACTACAACCGGGCGGGCATCCCCCTCATCGAGATCGTGACCAAGCCGATCGTCGGCGCGGGGGAGCGGGCTCCGGAGGTCGCCAAGGCGTACGTCTCCGCGCTCCGCGACCTGCTGCGGGCCCTCGACGTCTCCGACGTCAAGATGGAGCAGGGATCGATGCGCTGCGACGCCAACGTGTCCCTGCGGGTGCGCGCCGGCGACGACCCCAGGGGCGACGCCCAGCTCGCGGTGCCCTTCGGCACGCGCACCGAGACCAAGAACGTCAACTCGCTCCGCTCGGTCGAGCGCGCCGTCCGCTACGAGATGTCGCGCCAGGCTGCGATTCTCGACGAGGGTGGCACGATCCTGCAGGAGACCCGGCACTGGCACGAGGACACGGGCATGACGACCTCGGGCCGGGTCAAGTCCGACGCCGACGACTACCGCTACTTCCCCGAGCCGGACCTCGTGCCGGTGGCTCCGACGCGCGAGACCGTCGATGAGCTGCGCGGCACGCTGCCCGAGCCGCCCGGGCTGCGGCGCAAGCGGCTGCAGTCGGAGTGGGGCTTCAGCGACCTCGAGATGCGCGACGTCGTCAACGCGCGCGCGGTCGAGCTCATCGAGGAGACCGTGGCCGCGGGCGCGGGCGCCGCTGCTGCCAAGAAGTGGTGGCTGGGCGAGCCGTCGCGGCGCGCCAACGCCGAGGGCCAGGACCTCGTGTCGTATGCCGCTGGGCTCGGTTTCGCTCCAGCGCACGTCGCCGAGCTGGACCGTCTCGTGACGAGTGGCCGGCTCAACGACTCGATGGCCCGTCAGGTGCTCGACGGAGTCCTCGCAGGGGAGGGGACGCCGACCGAGGTCGCCGACGCTCGGGGACTCGAGCTCGTCCAGGACGACAGCGCCCTCGAGGCCGCGGTCGACCGCGTCATCGACGCGAACCCCGACATCGCGGAGAAGATCCGCGGCGGCAAGGTGCAGGCTGCCGGCGCCCTCATCGGCCAGGTCATGAAGGAGATGAAGGGTCAGGCCGACGCGGGCAAGGTGCGGGCGCTGATTCTGGCCCGTCTGAGCTGATCGTGGTGCGGTTCGGCCCGTGAGATTGGTCACGGGCCGAGCACGCCGCCGTCCGGAGCAGGTGCGCGCCGCACCTAGTCTCGGGGCTCGTGACAATGACGCACCCTGTGACCGACCCGTCGTCCGACCCGGCGCAGCCGGCCAACTCCGCCGCCGCCAGCGCGGCCGCCGTTGACGAGCACTACGAGGACTGGTCCGAGCGCCAGGCCCTCGCCGAGGCGATGATCCCGATCATCGGCCGCCTCTACCGCCAGAACAGCGTCGTGACGTCGATCTACGGCCGCGGCCTGATCAACGAGAACGCGATCCACCTCATCAAGGCGCACCGTTTCGCGCGCCGCGTCGACGCGGTGGAGCTCGACCTGCAGGACACCCTGCCGATGATCCAGGCGCTCGCTGCGGCCGACCCGGGCGCGGCCTCCGTGGACCTCGGCCGGCTCACCCGCAAGTACCAGGAGGAGGGCGACGGCGCCGACCTCACCGAGTGGGTGCGCGCTGAGCTCGGCGAGGTCGCCGGCCGGAAGGGCTCGACCGGTCGTGAGGACGGCGACGGTGGCCGTCGCGGCACCGACGTGGTGCTCTACGGCTTCGGGCGGATCGGCCGGCTGCTGGCCCGCATCCTCATCGACCACGCCGGCAAGGGTGACGGCCTCAACCTGCGCGCGATCGTGGTCCGCAAGGGCAGCGACAACGACCTGATGAAGCGGGCCAGCCTGCTGCGTCGGGACTCGGTCCACGGCTCCTTCCAGGGCACCATCGCCGTCGACGAGGAGCAGAACACCATCCTCGCCAACGGCACGCTGATCCAGGTCATCTACTCCGACGACCCGGCGAGCGTCGACTACACCGCCTACGGCATCGAGGACGCGATCGTCGTCGACAACACCGGCCGCTGGCGCGACCGCGACGGTCTGGCCCAGCACCTCTCCTGCCCGGGAGTGGCCCGGGTGCTGCTCACCGCGCCGGGCAAGGGCGACCTGCCCAACATCGTCGCGGGCATCAACGAGGACATGATCACCTCGACCGAGTCGGGGGACGAGCCGATCCTCTCCGCCGCGTCCTGCACGACGAACGCCATCGTCCCGGTGCTCAAGGCCGTCAACGACGAGTTCGGCATCATCGGCGGTCACGTCGAGACGGTCCACTCGTTCACCAACGACCAGAACCTCATCGACAACTTCCACAAGGGGGAGCGCCGGGGTCGTTCGGCTGCCCTCAACATGGTGCTCACCGAGACGGGTGCGGCCAAGGCCGTGGCGAAGGCGCTGCCCGAGCTGGCCGGCAAGCTGACGGGCAACTCGATCCGCGTCCCCACGCCCGATGTGTCGATGGCGATCCTCAACCTGACGCTCGAGCGGCCGACGACGCCGGAGGAGATCAACGGCTACCTGCGGCGCACCGCGCTGCACTCGGCGCTGCACAAGCAGATCGACTACATCGACAGCCCCGAGGTCGTCTCGACGGACTTCGTCGGTTCGCAGTACGCCGGCATCGTCGACGGCCGCGCGACGATCACGGCGGACAACAGGGTCGTTCTCTACGTCTGGTACGACAACGAGTTCGGCTACAGCTGCCAGGTCGTGCGCGTCCTCGAGACGATGGCCAAGGTCCACCCGCCGGCCTTCCCCCGCTGACCCCGAGCCGACCTCACGCCGGGCCCGGCCCCTCCCGGACTCACCCGCAACACGCCCCGCACCTCAGTGCTCGTCCCTGCTGCAGCAGGGGTGACCGCCGAGGTGCGGGGCGTGTTGCGTTGCAGGTGGTGGTGGGGCGTCCGAACCGGTCAGCGGCGGCGGCCGGCTCCGAGGAGGTCGCCGAGGATCCCACCGAGGACGTCGCCCCGCCCGGAGCCGCCGAGGATGCCGCCCAGGATGTCGGTGATCGGGTTGGAGCCCGACTCCGGTGCCTGCGCACCGCCGCCCGCGCCGGTCGGAGCCTGGGTCGGCCCGCTCTGCGCACCCTGCCCGCCCGGGAAGAGCGGGCCGTCGTCGATCCGGGTCTGGCTCGGGGCGGGGGCGCTCGGTGTGGCCCCGCCGATGAGGTCACCGAGGACGCCGCCGAGGCCGCCCTGGCCGCGCAGCTTGCCGGCGAGCCACGACAGGACGATGGGGGCGAGGATCGGCAGCAGCTTCTTGACCAGGTCGCCGCCGACCCCGCCCACGCCGGCTGCACCGGCGCCACTCGCCCCGCTCAGCCGACCCATCACCTGGTCCGTGTTGTCGCCGAAGATGTTGCCGACGATCTTGGCGCCGTCGGCGGTGTCGACCTGACCGAGGTCGCGTGGCATGTCACGGTCGTGCTCACCGAGGGCCCGCGCGAGGGAAGCGGCGCCGGCGGGGTCCTCGGCGTTGGCCTGCAGGCCACCGAGGAGCGCGGGCAGGGCCTGCTCGGCCGCCTGGCGGATGTCCTCCTCGTCCACACCGAACTCCCCGGCGAGCTGCTGGACCGGGATCTGAGCGAGGATCTCGTCATACTGCGACATGCTGCCTCCTAGCCGGGCAGCGCCAGGTGCGCTGCTCTCCCTCGAACCCTAGCCACCCCGGGGCCGGCGTTCGGGCTCAGCCGACCCCCGCGTCCGCGAGGGGCAGGGAGACGAGCCGGTCGTCGGAGCCGTTGCTCGTCGTCAGCCAGACCCGGCCCGCGACGAACTGGACGTCCCGGATCCGGCCGTAGGTGCCCTCGAGCAGCCGCTCGGCCCTTCCGGCACTCCCGTCGGCATCGATCGGGACCCGCCAGAGCGACTGGCCGCGCAGGGCAGCCATGTAGACGGCGCCGTCGGGGCCCACGGCGATGCCGCTCGGCGACATGTCGGCGGTCGGCCACTGGACGACAGGGTCGACGAAGTCCGGGTCGCCCGCCTTGCCCTCGACCTCGGGCCAGCCGTAGTTCGAGCCAGCCTTGATGAGGTTGAGCTCGTCCCACGTCTGCGCGCCGAACTCGCTCGCCCACATCCGGCCCGTGCTGTCCCAGGCGAGGCCCTGCACGTTGCGGTGGCCGTGGGTCCAGATCGGTGAGCCGCCGAAGGGATTGCCGGGGGCGGGGTCGCCCTCGGGCGTGATCCGCAGGATCTTGCCGCCGAGGGACTGGCGGTTCTGGGAGAGCGAGGTGTCACCGGCCTCGCCGGTGCCGACGTAGAGGTAGCCATCGGGTCCGAAGGCGATCCGACCGCCGTTGTGGTTGTGGCCCCGAGGGATCCCGTCGAAGACGACCTTCGGCTCGCCGAGGCGGTCGCCGAGCCACGGCACGGCGGCGATCCGGTTGTCGCTGTCCGTCGAGTAGTACGCGTAGACGACGGGGTTGTCGTCGAAGTCCTCGGGCACGGCGAGCCCGAGGAGGCCGCCCTCGCCGCTCGTCCGCTCGATCGGGAGCTGACCGACGACGCGGGGGTCACCGCCGGCTCCCGGCGCGGGCACGTGGTGGACGTCCCCGGTGTCGCGCTCGCTGACGAGGGCCGAGCCGTCTGGCAGCACCGCGATCGACCAGGCCACCTCGAGCCCCCTCAGCAGGACCCGGGCAGGGCCCGTCTCGGCAGGGGTCGGCGTGCGTGCGGCGGTCGGGGAGCCCGGGTTCGTCGCCCTCGGCTGGCTGGTCGTCGTGTCCGGTGCGGGAGCCGTGGCGGCGGGGGTGCTGCTTCCGTCCGAAGCCTCGCCTGTGCAGGCGCCGAGCGCCAGCAGCGGGGCAGCCAGACCGATGACGAGCCGACGGACGGTCAGACGGGGACGGGGCGGCATGCCTCATTCTGAGGCATCGGCCCCTCGGTCCTACCGGCTGCGCCGGGCCACCTTGTCGGCGAGCCAGGCGTGCTCGTCCGGGTGCAGCACCCGGGCCCCGAGGACGCGCGCGGCGGCCTCGGGGTCGCCCATCGCAGCCCGGAAGCTGAGCAGCAGGTCGATGTCGTGGTCCGGGCGCTCCACCTCCACCTCGACGCCAGGCGTGATCGCGCCGGGCGTCACGACGGACAGGTAGGCGCCGGTGCGGCCCTCGTCCGCGAACTTCTTGACCCAGCCGCGGACGCCCATGTGCCCGGCGAAGGTGGCGCACGGGATCCGAGGAACCTCCACGCGCAGCACGACGTCGCCGAGGCGCCAGACCTCGCCGATCCGGGCGTGGGTCGTGTCGATGCCGACCGTCGTGAGGTTCTCGCCAAAGGTCCCCGGCGGGATCGGCCGGCCGAGCTGCTCCTCCCACCACTGCTGGTCCTCCCGGGCATAGGCGTAGACCGCCTGCCGGGAGCCGCCGTGATGGCGTGCGTCGCCGATGTCGTCGCCGACGACGCCGGAGCCGAGCCCGCCGCGTTTGGGGCCGGGGTCGCGGATCTCGACGAGGCTCCCCGCAGGCACCGGGCCCTTGTCGATGGCGGTGGTCGGGCCGCTGGCGTGCGGCTGCACGACGCCCTTGCCGAGGTTGACGGACAGGACGTGGGGTGGCTGCACCTGCCGAGCCTAACCGCGCGGTCGAGGACATAGGTTGGGGCCCATGAGCGCCGACCGTCCCGTCGTGGTGTCCGTCCCCGAGGAGTCGTATGCCGCTGGGCTGGCTTCCGTCGAGGGCGTCCAGCCGGTCGTGTGGGACCTTTCGGCCCCCCACCCGCGCGGGGCTGAGGTCCGGCTCGCCGTCCCTCCCTACATGGGGACCTCCCCGCGACGGGAGATCCTCGAGGAGCTGCCTTCACTGGAGGTCGTCCAGCTGCTGACCGCCGGCTACGAGTCGGTGCTCGACGCGATCCCCGAGAGGGTGAGTCTCTGCAACGGGGCCGGCATCCACGACGCGAGCACGGCCGAGCTGGCGCTCGCGCTCGTCCTCGCCTCGTGCCGGGACCTGCCCCACCACGTGCGCGCCCAGGACCGGGGGGAGTGGGCCGGGCCGCGGATCTGGGGAGCGCTCGCGGACCGGCGCGTCCTCGTCGTCGGCTACGGCCAGATCGGTCGGGCGATCGTCCAGCGTCTGCTGCCCTTCGAGGTCGAGGTGACCGTCGTGGCGTCGCGGGCCCGCGCGGGGGACGACCTCGTCGACGCCGTCCACGGCATCGACGAGCTGCCCGAGCTGGCCGCCGCCTGCGACGTCCTCGTCCTCATCGTCCCGCTGTCCGCGGCGACGAGCCGGTTGGTCGACGCGGGCCTGCTCGCCCGCCTCCCTGACGGCGCCCTCGTCGTCAACGTGGCTCGTGGCGGGGTCGTCGACACGGACGCACTCGTGGCCGAGTGTGCCTCTGGTCGGCTGCGTGCTGCCCTGGACGTGACCGACCCGGAGCCCCTGCCTCGGGACCACCCGCTCTGGACCACGCCCGGCGTGCTCGTCACCCCGCACGTCGGCGGGGCGACGACGGCGATGGCGCCGCGCGCGCTGGCGCTGCTCCGGCGACAGGTCGAGGCGTTGCGAGACGGGCGCCCGCTCGACCACGTGGTCAAGCCGGCCACGCGCTGACCCCGCCGGGTCCGGACGACCACGCCCAGCGGCATACCCCTTTTCCTGTTGTCGTTGTCAGTGGCCTAGTTCACACTGTGAACATGGTTGAGACGATCGTGGCCATCGGCACTCGCAAGGGGCTCTGGATCGCCCGCAGCAGCGACCGGAGGGAGTGGTCCCTGGAGGGCCCGCACTTCCTCATGAGCGAGGTGGCCTCCGTTGCCTTCGACACTCGCGCAGGACGTCAGGGGGTCCTCGCCGGCGTCAAGTCCTGGCACTGGGGTCCGACCGTCCAGGTCAGCCGCGACGCCGGGCGGACGTGGAGCGAGAGCGCCGAGCGCGCGCTGGCCTTCCCCGGCGACACCGACACGGCGCTCGAGCGGGTCTGGCAGCTGACGCCCGACCCCAACGACGAGGAGGTCGTCTGGGCCGGTGTGGAGCCGCACGCCCTGTTCCGCAGCACCGACCGGGGCGAGAGCTTCGAGCTGGTCCGCGGCCTGTGGGACCACCCGCACCGGCCGCAGTGGGAGCCCGGCTTCGGCGGCGGGGCCGTCCACACGATCGTGCCGGAGCCCGGTGCGCCCGAGCGCATGCTCGTCGCGATGAGCGCCGGTGGGGTCTACCGGTCTGCCGACGCCGGTGCCAGCTGGGAGCCGAGCAACCCCGGGATCCGGGCCTACTTCATGCCCGACAACGAGTATCCGGAGTTCGGCCAGTGCGTCCACAAGGTCGCTCGCGGCGTGGACGGTGAGCTCTTCGCCCAGAACCACAAGGGCGTCTACCGGTCCGGCGACGGGGGAGCGACGTGGGACTCGATCGCCGACGGCCTGCCCACGGACTTCGGCTTCACGATCCTCGCGCACCCCCGGCGCCCGGGCGTCGTCTGGAACGTGCCGGTCCAGGACGACGGCGAGCGCATCCCGCCGGGCACTCAGCTCCAGCTCCAGCGCTCCGACGACTCCGGTCGGACGTGGCGGCAGCAGGCCCAGGGACTGCCCGACCACAGCTACACGTGTGTCCTGCGCGACGCCGCCGCGCTCGACGCCGGTGACCCGGTCGGGATCTACGTCGGCACGCGCAACGGCGACGTCTTCGCCTCGGCCGACGAGGGCGAGTCCTTCACCCGTATCGCGACCCAGCTGCCTGACGTCCTCGTCGTGCGCGCGGCGCAGGTCGGTTGAGTCACGGCGATGGCTGGGACACAGGGTTTCCGATGAGCACCACGACCACTCGCGTCATCCTGCCCGGACTGCTGCGCGACCTGGTCGGGGGGCTCCCCGAGATCGAGGTCGCCGGGTCAGCGGGCTGGACGGTTGGCGCCCTGCTCGACGAGGCGTTCCGGGAGCACCGGATCCTCGACGGCAAGGTCCGGGACGAGCGCGGCGTGCTGCGGCCGCACGTCAAGGTCTTCGTCAACGGCGAGGACGTCTCCCGCGGGGCCGGGCTGGCCACGGCGGTCCCCGCCGGGGCACGCGTCCACATCATCAACGCGGTCTCCGGCGGCTGACCCGTAGGCCCCGGTCAATCGAAAGAGCACTTCACGACAGGGTCGCTGTCGCAAACTGCTCTTTCGATCGGAGTGGGGTGTTGCGAACGTCCCGAGGCGCACGCGGATGTGGCGTGTCTCGCGCCACGGGGCTGACAACGCACCTGCGTGAGGGGCATGCTCGGAGCATGAGCAGCGCAGCGAGAGAGAAGACCCTCATCCTCATGCGTCACGCGAAGGCCGAGGACGGCGGCGGCAAGCCGGACCACGACCGCGAGCTCATCGCCCGGGGAAGGCGGGACGCGGCCGCGGCTGGCGCGTGGCTCAAGGAACAGGGGCTGGTTCCCGACCTCGTCATCTGCTCGACCGCCGTGCGGACCCGCCAGACCTGGGACGCCGCGTGCAAGGGCGGTGCGCACACCGAGTTCGTCGAGTACCGCAAGAGCGTCTACACGGGCGGGGTCGAGCAGACGCTCGAGACCATCAGGGAGGACTCCGGTGAAACGGCCTCGGTGCTGGTCATCGGCCACAACCCGACGATGGCCCAGCTGACGAGCATGTTGAGTGATGGCGACGGGTCGCGAGAGGCGCACGACGCGCTGGCGGCCGGTTTCGCGACGAACGGGGTCGCGGTCCTGCGCTATGCCGGCGACTGGGCCGACCTCGACTGGGGCAGTTGCGAGCTGCAGCGCTTCCACGTCAGCCGCGGCTGACCCTGCACCCAACTCGAGTGGCCCCGGTCTGCACAGGGCCACGGAACTCGAGTGGCCCCGGTCTGCACAGGGCCCCCGGAACTCGAGTGGCCCCGGTCTGCACACCCACCTGTGGATCTCGGGGCCACTCGAGTGGGGCGGGAGGGAGCCGGGAGCGGGAGCCATCCCAGCGGCATACGGAATCTGAGATGGCGTGTCCACGCGTTGGACGCCGTTCTATGCTGAGGCGCATGACCCAGACCCCTGACATGAAGCCCCGTAGCCGCGACGTCACCGACGGACTCGAGAAGGCCGCCGCCAGGGGAATGCTCAGGGCCGTAGGCCTCGGCGACGACGACTTCGCCAAGCCGCAGATCGGGATCGCGAGCTCGTGGAACGAGATCACGCCGTGCAACCTGTCGCTCGACCGGCTCGCCAAGGCGGCCAAGGACGGCGTCCACGCCGGTGGCGGCTACCCGCTCGAGTTCGGCACCATCTCCGTCTCCGACGGCATCTCCATGGGGCACGAGGGGATGCACTTCTCGCTCGTCTCCCGCGAGATCATCGCGGACTCCGTCGAGACGGTGATGAACGCCGAGCGCCTCGACGGCTCAGTGCTGCTCGCCGGCTGTGACAAGTCCCTGCCCGGCATGCTCATGGCAGCGGCGCGCCTCGACCTCGCCTCCGTCTTCCTCTACGCCGGCACGATCCTGCCCGGCGTCGCCAAGCTCTCCGACGGCACGGAGAAGGAGGTCACGATCATCGACGCCTTCGAGGCGGTCGGCGCCTGCAACGCCGGGCTCATGTCGCGCGAGGACGTCGACGCCATCGAGCGCGCGATCTGCCCCGGCGAGGGCGCCTGCGGCGGGTTCTACACCGCCAACACGATGGCCGCCGTCGCGGAGTCGATCGGCATGTCCATCCCGGGCTCGGCCGCGCCCCCGGCAACCGACCGCCGCCGGGACGCCTACGCCCGCAAGTCGGGGGAGGCCGTGGTCGAGCTGCTGCGCCGCGGCATCACGGCCCGGCAGATCATGACCAAGCCGGCCTTCGAGAACGCCATCGCCGTGGTCATGGCTTTCGGTGGGTCCACCAACGCCGTCCTCCACCTCCTGGCGATGGCTCACGAGGCCGAGGTCGACCTGACGATCGGCGACTTCCAGCGGATCGGCAAGAAGGTCCCGCACCTGGCGGACGTCAAGCCGTTCGGCGCCTTCGTCATGAAGGACATCGACCACATCGGCGGTATCCCCGTCGTCATGAAGACGCTTCTCGAGGCCGATCTGCTCGACGGCGACGCCCTCACGGTCACCGGCAAGACCGTGGCCGAGAACCTCGACGAGATCAAGCCGCCGCACATCGACGGCCGGGTCATTCGCGAGATGTCGCAGCCCATCCACAAGACCGGCGGGCTGACCATCCTCACCGGATCCCTCGCCCCCGAGGGTGCCGTGGTGAAGTCCGCGGGCTTCGACGAGGACGTCTTCGAGGGGACCGCTCGGGTCTTCGACGGCGAGCGCGGCGCGATGGATGCCGTGGAGCAGGGCACTCTGGGCAAGGGCGACGTCGTCGTCATCCGCTACGAGGGCCCCAAGGGCGGGCCCGGGATGCGGGAGATGCTCGCCGTCACCGGTGCGATCAAGGGCGCCGGCCTCGGCAAGGACGTCCTCCTGCTGACGGACGGCCGGTTCTCCGGCGGCACGACCGGCCTCTGCGTGGGGCACGTGGCTCCGGAAGCCGTCGACAACGGGCCGATCGCGTTCGTCCGCGACGGCGACCCGATCCGCCTCGACGTGGCCAACGGGACGCTCGACCTGCTCGTCCCGGAGGACGAGCTGGCGGCCCGCCGGGCCGAGGGCGTCACCCACCCGGAGCCGAAGTACACCCGCGGCGTCCTGGCCAAGTACCGCAAGCTGGTCGGCAGCGCGAGCCGCGGCGCCGTCTGCGACTGACCGACCCAGAGAGCCGGACCCCGAGAGCCGATCGAGAGAG
>NZ_JAPFQL010000087.1 GCF_028446585.1 Intrasporangium calvum | reverse complement strand
TCCTCTCGCCGGCCGGCGGCCTGTCCGAGGGCATGAAGACCCTCGTCGCTGCCTACCGCGAGCCCTCGGTGGAGTCCATGACCCGGCTCACCGAGGTGATGACCTACGACAGCGCCCGCTTCGCCACTCCCGAGCTCGCCGCGGAGCGCGCCGAGAACGCCAAGGCGCACCCCCAGCACCTCACGAACTACCTCGACGCCTTCGCCAAGGGCGGACCCGTCGCCAAGTGGTTCCGCCTCGAGGACCTGCCCGGCGTGCAGGCGCCGACGCTGCTCATCCACGGCCGCGACGACCGTGTCGTCCACTACGAGAACACCCTCTTGCTTCTCGCGCACATCCCCAACTCACGGGCCGTCCTGCTCAACCGCTGCGGCCACTGGGCGCAGGTGGAGCACGCCGAGGAGTTCAACCGCCTCGTCATCGAGTTCGTCACCAACAACTGACTGCCGCAGGCCCACCCGAGAGGTGTGCCGGAAGGATCAACCATGACCGACGTACTGGGAAACATCAGGGAGAGCGTCTCAGTTCTCAAGGGCGAGGCGAAGCTCAGCGACGACCTCGGCAAGCTCACCGACACGACCGCACAGATCCTGCGCGACAGTGGCGTGATCCGCCTCTACCAGCCAACCGAATGGAGCGGCTACGAGGCGCACCCCGTGGAGTTCATGGAGGCCGCCATGACGGTCGGCGCGGCCTCTCCGTCCGCCGGTTGGGTCACCGGCGTCGTCGGCGTCCACCCATGGGAGATCGCCATGATGGACCCGCGCCTACAGGAGGAGATCTGGGGCGAGGACCCCGACACCTGGACCGCGTCGCCCTACGCGCCCTTCGGCCGCGCGAAGCGCGTCGACGGTGGATACCTCTTCACCGGCCAGTGGCCCTACTCCACCGGGACCGACCACTCCGACTGGGTCATCCTCGGCGGCATGGTGACGGGCGACGATGGGCAGCCGACGATGCCGCCGGACATCCGGCACTTCGTCATCCCGCGCAAGGACTACGAGATCGTCGAGGAGTCGTGGAACGTCCTGGGACTCAAGGGGACCGGCTCCAAGGACGTTCGGATGACCGACGTCTTCGTGCCGGAGTACCGCGTCGTCGACGCGATGAAGATGAGCAATGGCGGCTACGAGGACCGCCAGCCAGGGAAGACGCTCTACAGGCTGAAGTTCCCCGTGGTCTTCTCCGCCGCCATCAACTCAGGAACCCTTGGCATCGCCATCGGCGCCCTCGAGACCTACCGCTCGTACATGGAGCAGCGTGTGTCCGCGGACGGCCGCGTCGCCAAGAACGACCCGATCCAACTCAACGTCTACGCGGAGGCTGCGGCCGACGTGGCCGCCTCTCGAGTGGTGCTCCTGAACGACATGAAGGAGCTCTTCGACCACGTGGACAAGGGCGGTGACGTCACCTGGACCCAGCGACTGACGATACGCCGCAACGGCGTCCGGGCGGTCCACCGTGCCGTCGACGCGGTCGACCGGCTCTACAAGATGAGCGGCGCCCAGGGCATCCACGAGCGCCACCCCAACGAGCGCTACTGGCGAGACATGCAGTCCGGCCTCGTCCACATCTGCAACGTGTCCGAGCCGATCTCCGTCGAGTGGGCCATCAACGACCTGGGTGGCGAGCCCTCGGTCCCGCCCGTCTTTGCCTGAGCATCCCCTGACCATCGAGACCAGCGAGACCAACCAGAAGGAAGATCAACGATGATCACGTCACTTGCCTACCTCGGCGTCAACTCACCGAAGAAGGACGAGTGGCCCGAGATGGCCACCAAGTTCTGGGGTGCCATGGTGACCGACCCCGGTCCCGACGGCGCTGTGCGCATCAAGTTCGACGATGCCCTGTGGCGCCTTCAGATCCACCCCGGCGAGCAGGACGAGACCGCCTACATCGGATGGGGGGTCGACCACGAGGAAGACCTTGACCGGGTCGAGAAGGCGCTCGCCGACCTCGGCGTCAGCAGCGAGCGCGGCGATGAGGCACTGGCGGAGGCTCGGGCCGTCAACCGGATCCTCGTCTTCACCGACCCGTGGGGCTTCCGCCACGAAGTGACCTGGGGTCAGAGCCACGTGCGCTCGTCCTTCACGCCCGGTCGAGCCATCTCCGGTTTCGTCACGGGCCAGCAGGGTCTGGGCCACGTGCTGCTCCTCATGCCGGACATCGAGGCGGGCCATGAGTTCTTCACCCGACTCGGCTTCCGCCTTTCGGACAAGATCATCGTCCCGGGCCGGCTCAACGCGCGCTTCTACCACTGCAACGCGCGCCACCACACCCTCGCCCTGGGACAGTGCCCGCCCGGGGTGGCCGGCCTCAACCACCTGATGATCCAGGTCAACTCCATCGACGACGTGGGCACCGGCTACGAGATCGCCCAGGAGATGGGCGTCCCGATCACGCTGACCATAGGCCGGCACTCCAACGACCAGCAGTTCAGCTTCTACCACTCGACGCCGAGCTCGTTCCACGTGGAGTACGGCTACGGGGGCCTCGAGGTGGACGAGGAGACCTGGATCCCCAGGGTCTACGACCGGACCGCGGTCTGGGGGCACCAGCCGCACCCCGACGGCCAGGGCCGTCCGCCCGGCATCATGCACCCGCTCGGGGACCCCAAGCTCCCCGCGGCCGAGGAGGCCTGAGTTCACCGTGTCCACTGTCCCGGCACCCTTCGGGGCTGCGGAGATGCTCGTGGGGTCTGCCCACCGCAGACCCCACGAACATCAGCGGCTCGCTCACCCCTGAGGGCTCCGGCTGGAAGCAAGTTGTCGCAAGGCCGATTCCTGGGCCCGGGCGAGATGGCTCTCCATCAGCCTGGCCGCGGCCTCGGCGTCACGTGCCTCCAGGCACTCGAGGATTGCTACATGTTCCTCGTAGGCGGCACGGGCCCGATCGGGGTCGGAGCCGGAACGAGTGCGCGCGAGGGTGATGCGCGTGTGGACGTCTCTAGTCATGGCGGCCAACGCCTCGTTGCCGGCCAGGGCAACGAAGCGCTGGTGAATGTCGATGTCAGCCGGGTACGGCCGGTTCCTGGTCGAACGGAGCACCTTCTGTGTTCGGGCCAACTCGCTCCTAAGGGAATCCAGCTGCGCCTCGGTCACTCGCCCGGCGGCCAGCCGGACAGCGGCCGACTCGAGTGCAGAACGCAGCTCGTAAAGCTCCGTCAGCTCTTTCTCCCCGATCGTGGGCACAAAGGCGCCTCGGTGGTTCACGACGTCCAGCAACCCGTCGGAGGCGAGACGCTGGATCGCTTCGCGAAGAGGCCCGCGACTGATACCGAGCTGCTCGGCCAGGGCCACCTCGTTGATGCGCTCGCCTGACCGGAGGTCACCCCCGAGCACCATCGCCCGCAGCTCTTGCTCGGCAAGTGACGCCATCGTCGGCCGCTCGAGCCTCGCTCGACGGTGGACGGGGACGCTCGGCTCTGGACGCACCCTCGCATCTTGGCACAGTCACAGCAGACCATGAGGAAGTTCAGAGAACAGACAACTGTTGACAGTTGGCATTAGTGGTGTCAGGGTCAGGGGGTCCAGGCATCGCCATTCGCAACACCAAGTGAGCCCTGCAAGGGTGCGGACTCGAGGTAATCGTGACGGAACGTATTGAGGTAAGAGACGCTGAAGTCGTCTTCAGTAGGCGGGGCGTCCCGCCCACCACTGCCCTGAGTGGCCTCAGCCTGGACGTCGAAGCCGGGGGCTTCGTGTCAGTCGTCGGGCCCTCCGGCTGTGGCAAGACCACGCTGCTCCGGGCCATTGGTGGACTGCAGGGTCTGACGGGGGGCGAGATACGCGTTGGCGGTGACACTGTGGCCGGGCCGAGGCGAACGACGGCCTTCATGTTTCAGCAGCCCACCCTGCTGCCCTGGATGAATATTGCCGACAACTGTCTTGCGCCGGCGCGCATCCACCGCACTCTGACCCCCGAGTACAGGTCTCGGGTCACCAGCCTGTTGGAGCGAGTCGGCCTGGCGGACTTCCACGACAAGTACCCCAACGAGCTCTCGGGCGGGATGCAGCAGCGCGCCGCCATCGTGCGCGCCTTGGGTCAGGACCCCGAGTTGCTGCTCCTTGACGAGCCTTTCGGCGCCCTCGACGCAATGACGCGGGAACAGATGAACTTCGACCTCAACGCCATCTGGAACCGGGCGAAGGTCACGACCCTTCTGATCACGCACTCGATCCCGGAAGCCGTTCTCCTGGGACAGCGAGTGGTCGTCATGTCGAGTCGCCCAGGTCGAATCGTCGATGACATCGAGATCCCCTTCGGTCCCATGCGGGACGCCGAGACCATGGGCGATCCCCGGTTCTCCCAGATTGTCGCGCACGTCCGAGGCTACTTCGTGAAGTCCCAGAACGTCTCCGCCGAAAGGAGCTTGGCCCATGTCCGCGACTGAGAAGATCGAGGTGCGGGCCCCACAGGTCGATCGGGCTCCAGCCCAGCGCGGCCCGAGCAAGGTGGGAGCAGGACTGCGAGGGCGAGGCCTGGCCGTGGGCGCAGTCATGGTATTCATCGTCGCCTGGGAGATGGTGCCGCGTCTGTTGGACGTACAGAGCTTCATCTTTCCGCGGCTCTCGGAAGTCATTGCCAAGCTGACCGATGCAACGACCGTGACACTGCTCTACCAACACGCACAGGTCACCCTGTACGAGGCCTTGGTCGGACTGGTGATAGGGATCGTGGCCGGGGTCGGGCTCGGCTTTGCGTTGGCAGAGTGGGAGCCGGCTCGAGCCGCGGTGTACCCCTTCATCGTGGCCTTCCAGTCGATGCCAAAGGTCGCCTTGGCCCCTCTGTTCATCATCTGGTTCGGCTTCGGCTACACGCCGAAGGTCCTCGTGGTGGTGATGCTGGTCTTCTTCCCCATGCTCGTCAACACGATGAACGGGATCCTGTCCACGGACAAGTCGCGTCTGGACCTGTTCAGGTCAATGTCAGCTTCCAAGTGGCAGATCTGGAGCCGCTTGCTGCTGCCGAGCGCGCTGCCTTCGATCTTCGCCGGCCTCGAGGTGTCCGTAGTGAACTCCTTCATCGGTGCGATCACGGGAGAGTTCGTCGGCGCCGATGCAGGCCTCGGGGTTCTGCTTCAGCAGTTCAAGAACAACTACGACACCGCCGGTGTCTTCGCGATCCTCGTGATCCTCGCATTCATCGGAGTTGCCTTGAACCAAATCGTCCGCATCGCGCGACGCCGCCTCGTCTTCTGGCAATGACATCAACTTCCATACCAACTCAAAGGAGAGTCCCGTGAGAACACACTTCCGCTTCCCGATGGCCGCGCTCGCGATCGCCCTTCCCTTCTCCCTGGCGGCCTGTGCCCCGGCGATGCCGGGCAGCGACGCCGCCCCAGACGGCACGACGAAGGTCGTCGTTGCTCCGTCATCCGAGATGAGTGCCGCCTGGGTCCAGTTCGCGGTTGCCGAGGACCAGGGGTTCTTCGCGGAGAACGGCATCGATGTGGAGGTCCAGTGGCCCGGTGGATCAGCAGACGTGCTCCAGCAGCTGGCGACTGGACGTGTCCATGTGGGCGCACCAACGCCTGAGGCCGTGCTCGCAGCCCGCTCCAAGGGGCAGGACGTGCAGATGATCTACAACTGGTCTCGTTCCCCGGTGCAGTGGCTCGCAGTCACACCGGAGAGCGGGATCAAGTCCTTCGCCGACCTGAGGGACAAGAAGGTCGGCGTGGCCAATCTGGCTTCGGGAGCGAAGCTCCTTGCTGAGGCGGCTGCCCGCGATGAGGGGATCGAGCCGTCGGCGATCAACTTCATCGCCACCGGTACAGGCGTCGCTGCGCTGGACGCCCTCCAGCAGAAACGCGTCGATGCGTTGATGCTGTGGGACACCGAGTACACCAAGATGGAGCAGGCAGGCGGGAAGCTCCGCTATATCAAGCCGGACTCCTACAGCACTCTCTTCTCCACCACTTTTGTCGGTCAAGCCGACTGGGTTTCCAAGAACCCCAAGCTGGTCGAGGCGTTCGGCAAGGCATGGGCGCAAGCGACCGTCTGGGCCACGAAGAACCCTGAGGGTGCGGTGAACCTCCTCTGGAAGCACTACCCGCAGACGAAGACGTCAGACTCACCTGACCTGCTCACCAAGCAGGTTCAGCTCTTCGAAGGTCGCAATGAGTCGGCTCTGTCCGGTGACCCGATAGCCCGAAAAACGCTCGGCGAGTACCCCGCCGACGGCGTGGCCAAATGGGCCGACTTCGCCCTCAAGGCCCAGATCACGCCGAACAAGGTTGATAGCGACCGGATGTACACGAATCAGTTCGTCCAGGCGTTCAACGACTTTGATGCCAAGGCCGTTGAGGACCGCGCCGCTGCCTTCAAGTGATCGCTCACCGACCGGCGCTGCACTCAATGACACACATACGTGGATCGGAGGAGATCGATGACGACAAGCGCTGAAGCGATCCTGGCGCGGAACGCGACATCGGGGGGGCAGTGGTCCCGCCGTGCCCAGGAGCTCGCCTCCCGAGCGATCCTCGACACCATGGCTGTCGGGATCGGAGGCAGTGCATCCGATCAGGCACGCCTTGCCGCGGCCACCGTCCATCCAACAGCGCCCGGCCCCTGCGAGCTGTCGGGGCCGTGGACCGACCCCAACGCATATGGGATCCTCGACGCGGCCTATCTGGCCGGCACCGCGGCGCATGCCCTGGACTGGGACGACTACATGCACCCGATGCACGGGCACGCCAGTGCCGTCCTGCTCGGAGCCCTGTTTCCGCTCGCACAGTCCGTGAATGCCGACGGGGCCGCGTTGGTGGGTGCCTACCTGGCCGGCTATCAGGTCGACTGGCTGGTGAGCCTGGCGATGTCGCACAGCCACTACGGTCGCGGCTGGCATGCAACGAGCACTCTCGGGGTCCTCGGCGCCGCCGCGGCGGCCAGCAAGCTACTGGGACTGACACCTGGGCAGGCCGGTCACGCACTCGGGGTGGCGGCCAGCAGCGCTTCGGGAATCCGAGTGAACTTCGGCACGACGACCAAGGCATTTCATGCCGGAAGCGCGGCTCGTGGTGGTGTGCAGGCGGCCCTGCTCGCCCGGGCTGGGGCCACGAGCAGCCCGAACTGGCTCACCGGACCCGCTGGCATGATGGAGACGCTCGGTTCTGAGCACCCGCCCCACGAGGCTGCTCAGATACTGGCGTCGGCCAGCGCTGAGGGAAGGCACGGCATCGAGGCGCCTTGGGGGCTCGTGCAGAAGCCGTATGCGTGCTGCGGTTCGGTGCACGCTGCGATCGAGGCGCTGCTCACTCTGCTGAAGAACGACGGCATCGACAGCCGCGACGTCCAGATGATCACGGCCCACGTCGACCCTCACGTCACGGCGATCATGCGCCACGGCCACCCGGAGGACTCTCACCAAGCGCGGTACTCACCGACCTGGGCTCTTGCAGCAGCGGCCACGGACGGGCACGCAGGACCCCAGCAGTTCAGCGACGCGGCCCTCATGAGGGGTGAGATCCACGCCCTGCGAGAGCGGGTCCGGGTCGTGCCTGATCTGGTCGTCGACCACGACGAGCGCTTCGCAGCCGAGGTCGAGGTCCAGACAGCGGCGGGTACCTCGGTGCTCCGGCTCTCCGAGGCCTCCGGCCACCCACGCCGGCCCATGTCGGACGAAGACCTTGACCAGAAGGCGCTGGCGGCGCTCCAGCTTGCTTGCACCGAGGACAAGGCGCGGGCCCTGCTGCCCGTACTGCGGACTCTCGATGCTCGCCTGGTGCGCGACGTGGCTGACGTGATCCGCGACAGCGTGCGTGTGTGCGCCACGGTCGCAACCTGACATTCCCTTCCATCCTTCAACGACAACGTGCGTCCGTCGGTCAGCGGCAGGACACCCCACAGCACAAGGAGCTACACCGTGCAACAGACTGTCGCCGGACTGCCGGGACTCGCTGCGGCGAGTTCAGCCCATCAACGGCGTCTGGCACTCCGGGAACGAATGGCCTCTGGTCCCTTGGTCGTACCCGGGGTCACCGATGCCCTCGGCGTGCGCCTCGCGGAACGCGCCGGCTTCCAGGCTGCCTACGCCACCGGGGCGGGACTCGCGAACGCTCAGTTCGGGCTACCCGACGTGGGTCTCATCTCCCTGCCGGAAGTGGCGGACCACGCCGAACGAATTGCGTCCGCGACGGAGCTGCCTCTGGTCGTCGACGCTGACACCGGCTTCGGTGGTCCCCTGATGGCGGTGCGCGCGGCGCGCATGATCGAACGCGCTGGTGCTGCGGCGCTGCAGATCGAGGACCAGGAGATGCCGAAGCGCTGCGGTCACTTCGACACCCATGCCCTCATCCCCGCGGAGCACATGGCCAGCAAGATCGCCGCGGTACGGGAGGGTCTGGAGGACGCCGCCACCGTGCTGATTGCCCGCACAGATGCGCGTAGCGTCCATGACATCGAGGAAGCGATTCAGCGGGCAAAGCTGTACGCCCGCGCCGGCGCGGACGTGCTCTTCGTTGAGGCACCGCGCACCGTTGAGGAACTGCGGATGGTGGGAAATGAGCTGGCCGGGACACCGCTGGTCGTCAACGTCGTCGAGGGAGGGAAGACGCCGTTGCTCGGCGTCGGCGAATATGCCGACCTGGGCTTTGACGTCGTACTGTTTGCCAACTTCCTGATGCGTGCCCTGATGCGCGCCGGGCATGACGCCCTGCGCCACCTCGCTGCCGCCGGGGAGACGTCGTCCTACACGGCCAAGATCGCCAGTTGGGAGGAGCGCCAGGGGCTTGTGCACCTGGCTGACTTCATGTCCGCGGAGGCCGCGTACGACCAGCCCTGGATCGGGAGCGTGTCATGAGAGAGGAACCGGGGATCCCGTCGGCGGGCCTGCCGGTGGACGAGGCGCTCCCGGAGCGAGTGGGGGTCCTCGTCCTCGGGGGTGGTCTTGCTGGTGCCGCCGCGCTCCTGGCGGCGGCCGAGGCCGGCCAGTACGCGGTCCTGCTGGAGAAGACCACTGCGTTCGGGGGATCGACCGTCCGGTCCGCAGGTTTGTCGGCCTTCGTCGGGACGGACGAGCAGCTCGAGCAGGGCATCGCGGACTCGGTGGAGCTGCTGCGCAAGGACCTGCTCGAGGTGGGTGGGCACGTCAACGACGAGGCGCTGGTCGACCTCTACTGCGCTGAGCAGCTGGGCACCTACCGCTGGCTCAAGGGGCACGGGGTGCGCTACGGACACATCCATGCTGCCTCGGGGCAGTCGGCGCCGCGATCGCACCCGAGCGACACCACCGCGATGCTGCGGTCGCTCTTCTCGGCCGCCGGGCGGCTCGGGGCGCGTCTCGTCCTGGGTGCCGATGTCCAGCGGATCCTGCATGACGGCTCGCGCGTGACGGGCGTGCTCGTCGAGCGTGACGGCGAGACTCGCGAGGTGCTGGCCGATGCCGTGGTCCTGGCGACTGGCGGCTTCTCCCGGGACCGGGCCATGCTCGAGCGGTTCGCCCCGCAGATGGCGCAGGCGCTGCTCGCCGGTGGGGAGGGCAACCACGGCGACGGCTTGCGGATGGCGATGAAGCTCGGTGCGGGCCTGCGGGACCTGCCCTACGTCAAGGGCACCTACGGCATCTTCCACGAGCCGCATCCCGGCGAGGACGGCACGGGGATCCTCGCCGTCTACAAGGGCGCGATCGCGGTGAACCGGCACGGTCGCCGGTTCGTGGACGAGTCCATCCCCTACAAGGCGTTGGGCGACGCCAGCCTGGCCCAGCCGACGGCGCGGACCTGGCAGGTCTTCGACGCCAAGGTGCTGGCCGCCTCGAACGACGAGGTCCCGATCTACGACTTCGGGGGCCGTGAACGGGCGGGGATGCTGGAGATAGCCGACACCATCGAGGAGCTCGCCGTCCGGTTGGGCACCGACCCGGGGGTGCTGGAGGACACCGTCGCCGACTACAACGCGCGGATCGCGGCAGGCGAGCCGGACCCGTTGGGCCGGGTGCACCTGGTCGGTGGGGTCGGGGAGCGCACGCCGATCGACACTCCGCCCTTCTACGCCCAGCTGTCTGGCACCGTCGTGCTCGCGACGTACTGCGGCGTCACCGTCGACACGTCGATGCACGTGCTGGACGTCTTCGGCGACCCGATCCCGAGGCTGTATGCGGCCGGTGAGCTCGTCGGCGGGTTCCACGGCGCCGGCTACATGACCGGCACCTCCATCGGGAAGTCGGCCATCTTCGGCCGGGTCGCGGGCACTGCTGCCGCGGCGGAGGAGAGTGAGCTCGAGTGGTGAGCAGCCCGTTCGACCTGACCGGCCGGGTGGCCGTGGTGATCGGGGCTGCCGCCGGCGGCCTCGGCGAGCGCGCCGCGATCGCGTTGGCCGAGCACGGCGCCACCGTTGCTGTCGCCGACCTCGAAGCCCAGGTGGGCAAGGTCTCCGAGACCGCCAGCCGCTGCGGCGACCGCGCCTCGGTGCACGCCGTCGACGTGACCAGCGAGGACTCCGTTCGGGCGCTCGCCGAGTCGGTGGTCGAGCGGCACGGGCGCGTCGACGTGGTGGTCAACGCGGCCGGCGTCATGCTGCGTCGGGAGATCGCGGAGACCTCGCTCGAGGACTTCGAGCGCGTCATGCGGGTCAACGTGTCTGGGTGCTGGCTCGTCGGTCGCGAGTTCGGTCCGCGGCTCGCCGCCTCCGGTTGGGGACGAATCGTCAATGTCACGACCGTCTATGCCGAACGGGTCGGACCCGTCCCGGAGAGCGCGTACTACGCATCCAAGGCGGCGGTCGTCAACGTCACCCGGTCGCTGGCCAGCGAGCTCGGCCGCACCGGCGTCACGGTCAACGCGCTGGCACCGGCGGTCTTCTACCCGACGGCGATGACCGCACCTCTGGGAGGGGACCCCGAGCGCCTGCAGTGGTTCGCCGACCGGACGATGCTCGGCCGCCTCGGTGACCCGGCGACGGACTTCGCTGGCCCCCTCGTCCTGCTCGCCTCACCCGCCTCGGCGTACATGACCGGTCAGGTCGTCTACGTCGACGGTGGCTGGTCCGCTTGGTGACCAACCAGAACCAATGACTGTCAAGGAGATACGTACCATGTCCACGAATACCGCACTGCTGATGCTCGACTACCAGGTGGCGCTGGCCCAGGAGGGCGAGCTGTGTCTGGCCCCGCCCTTGGCAGCCCAGGTCCGGGAGCGCGACGTGCTCTCCACGGCCAAGAGGGTGCTGGAGGCGGCCCGAGCCGCAGGGGTAAAGGTGTTCCATGTCCGCCTCGCCTTCGACCGGACCTACGGGCTGCGCACCAACCGGCTCGCGCGGTTCGACGGGTATCCGGCGAACCAGAAGATGAAGCGGGGCAACCCGGAGACGGAGTTCGTTGCCGAGCTCGCCCCGCTCGAGGACGAGCCTGTCATCGACAAGGGTGCCGTAAACGCCTTCATCGGCACGCCGCTGCGGGACGTGCTGGCTGCCGAGGGCATCTCGCACGTGGTGCTCGGTGGCATCGCCACCCACCTGGTCGTCGAGTCCACCGCGCGGCACGCCTCCGACAGCGGCTTGCAGGTGAGCATCGTCGAGGACCTGTGCGCCGCGCCGGACCCGGCCATCCACGAGTTCGCGTTCGCCACGACGCTGCCGCTGTTCGGCACCGTCACCACCGCCGACGAGGTCATCGGGAGCTGGGCATGACCGCCACCACGCAGATCGCCAGCAGCGCAGTGCCCGGCTCGGAGATGGAGTACGACGTCATCGTCGTCGGAGGCGGCATCGCAGGCCTCTCCGCGGCGCTGTCCGCGACCGAGAACGGTGCCAGAGTGGCTCTCCTCGAGCGGGCGACCGAAGCAGAGACCGGCGGGAACACCCGCTACACCGAGGCCTACCTGCGGATGAAGACGCTCGACGAAGTCTCCGACGGGCTCGCCGACACCCTCGTCGACGACTTCATGGGCCACCCCGACCCGGGCATCACGGCCGACTCGGGCCTGGACTGGGGGCGCCGCAACCCGTTGCTGCGCGCCCACCAGGTCGTCGACCTCGACTACGTCGCCACGTTCGAGGACAACGCCGGCCCCACACTGCGGTGGCTCGAGGGCCACGGGATCAGCTTCGGGCAGCTGCCCACGCTCTTCCTCACCGTCTCGACGACCCGGATGGCGCCGGTCGGCGGCGGGCTCGCCCTCGTCGAGACTCTCGGTGCGAAGGCCCGGTCGCTCGGCGTGGCATTCCACTTCCAGACCACCGCCCGGACTCTCCGCGTCGACGACACGGGACGAGTGACGGGTGTCGAGGCGGTCGATGCTGACGGGGCCCGGCGGGTCTTCACCGGCACGGTCATCCTGGCCAGCGGCGGCTACCAGGGCAACGCCGAGCTGATGGCCCGCTACCACGGCCCGCTCGGGATGCTCGCGCGCCCGGTGGCGCGCGGCGGCAACTACAACAAGGGCGAGGGCATCGAGATGGCGATGGCCGCCGGTGCCGCGACTGCGGGCAACTTCGCCCTCTTCCACGCCGAGCCGGTCGACCCACGCTCACCCGACCCGGAGGCCGCGATCATGGCCTTCACCTACGGCATCCTCGTCAACGTCAACGGCGAGCGGTTCGTCGACGAGGCTCGCGGACCGATCGACGCGTGGTACGAGCGGACCACCCGCGACATCCAGGCCCAGCCCCGCGGCATCGCGTGGATGATCCTCGACGCGGCGGGCCAGGCCATCCCGAACCTGAAGACCGCGATCCGGTCAGAGGAGTCACCGGTCCGGGCCAGCACGATCGCTGAGCTCGCCGCGAAGATCGAGGTGGACCCGGTCACCCTGGAGGCGACGGTCGCCGCCTACAACGCCGCGTGCTCCGACGGCGAGTGGGACCCGACCCGCCCGGACGGGCTCGCGACCGACGGAGTCACGCCGCCGAAGTCCAACTGGGCCAAGCCGATTGCCTCGGGCCCGTTCATCGCCTACCCGATCATGTGCGCCAACGTGTTCACCTTCGGCGGGCTCAAGGTCGACGCCGGCTCGCGCGTCATCGACCGTGACGGGCGCGCCATCACCGGCCTCTACGCCGCCGGTGAGATGACCGGGCTGTACTACTCGAACTACACCGGCTCGACCTCCGTGCTCCGCGGCGCGACCTTCGGCAAGATCGCGGGCGCCCACGCGGCTTCCTTGGCAGCCCGACAGCCCGCAGTGGAGCGGTCGTGAAGATCTGGCACCAGAGCTTCACCGTGCTGGACGACGTCCCGCACTACCGGGACGCGCTCGAGCGGCACCTGGCCAAGGTCGCTGCACCGGGGACCGAGGTCCACCTACACGGCATGAAGCCCGGGACCTACCCCAGCGACTACCCCGGCACGCACATCAGGTACGCGTACCTGTCCGGGCTGCACAAGGAGCAGTTCGTCCACGCCGCCCTTCGCGCGCAGGACGAGGGCTACGACGCGTTCCTCATCGCCACCATCCCGGACACCGCCTACGAGGAGTGCCGCTCGGTCGTCGACATCCCCGTCCTGGCCTACGGGCAGACCTCGTTCCTCATGGCGGCGACGCTCGGTTTGCCGGCGGGCATCGTCAACTTCATCGGCGCCCTCGAGCCACAGCTGCGACGCAATCTGCGCACCTACGGCCTCGAGCAGATCGTCGGTCCGATCCGGCAGGTCGCCGCGGAGTTCACCGACGTGATGGCCGCCTACGCCAGGCCGGACGGCCTGCTCGAGGCCTTCCGCACGGCTGCGCGCGAGGCGATCGACGCCGGTGCCACGGTGATCGTGCCGGGGGAGGGGCCGCTCAACGTCTTCCTCGCGGACCACGGCGTCAGCCGCGTGGACGACGTGCCGGTGCTCGACTCGCTCGGCACCCTGCTCCAGGTCGCCGAGCTGCGGGCGCGGCAGTACCGCGCCGCCGGGCTCGTGCCGTCACGTCGCGGCTTCCACCACGAGCAGCCCCCGCGGGAGCTGCTCGACCGTGCCCGGGACTTCTACGGCATCACCACCGCGCTCGACAGCTGAGACCGCTCGACGGCCGGATCGCTCTCACTCCGAAGGAACGAACAGTGCAAGAGGACATCGAGGTCGACGTCGTCGTCGCCGGCGCCGGAGCCGCGGGAGTCATGACGGCTCTGCGGGCCTCCGAGAACCCGGACATCGTCGTCGCAGTGCTCGAGAAGAGCATGACCGAGGGCTGCAATGCGGGAGTGTCCAGCGGCAGCCTCGCTGCGGGAGGGACCCGCTTCCAGAGGGCAGTTGGCATCGAGGACTCAGCTCAGCGGCATACGGACGACATCCTGTCCAACTCCGGGGACGAGCGGCACCGCGACCTCGTGGTGGCGCTCTGCGGCGTGGCCGCCGACTACGTCCACTGGATCGCCGACGAGCTGGGATACCCGATGGATGTCGGAATCGACATGGCCCGCAAGGGGATGTCGGTGCCACGGCTGCACGCTGACCCAGCGCGCGTGGGGGGAGGCCCGCTGATGACGCACCTGCGCAAGGAGCTGGCGGACCGGCCCAACGTGGCCCTGCTGGACGAGGCGCCCGTGACCGGGCTGCGCGTCGAGGACGGCCGGGTCGTCGGCGTCACCGGCCGCCAAGGGGGGAACGACCTCGTCGTCTCGGCCGGCGCGACGGTGCTGGCGACGGACGGGTTCGCCGGCAACCGGGCCCTGATGCAGGAGTTCTGCGCCGAGCTCGGCGACCCCTTCCACGGCGGTGTCAGCACCGCCACGGGCGACTCCATCGGGTGGCTGCGCCCGCTCGGTGTCGAGTTCCGCAACATGAGCGCTTGCCTGCGACACGGTCAAATCACCCTGCACGGCACCCGGGTCAACCCGGCGCTGCCGTGGCTCGGCGCGGTGCTGGTCAACCGGCGCGGCCAGCGCTTCGTCGACGAGCAGGCGCACGGCTACTCCGGCCTCGCCGGCGTCATCCAGGCCCAACCGGGTGGGCGGGCCGTCATGATCTGGGACGCCGAGGCCCAGCAGACCGCACAGCACTCCGAGATGATGCGAGAGTCCCAGCAGGCGGGGGCCCTGCAGACCGCGCCCGACGTGGCCGGCCTGGCCGAGGCGCTGCGGCTCGACCCAAGGGCACTGGCATCGGCGCTGACGCCGCTGCCCGGCCGCCGCGCCCTGGTCGGGCCGTTCCACTACGCCTGGCTCACCCATGGAGTGCTGACCACTCAGGGCGGCGCCGCGATCGACACACGCGGGCACGTCCTGCGCCCCGACGGGACGACCATCCCCGGCCTGCGGGCCGGCGGCGGCGTGGCGGTGGGGCTGGCCGGGTCCGACTCCAGTGGCTACAGCTCTGGCAACGGGCTGCTCTCGGCGTTCGGCATGGGCTGGATCATCGGGAACGACCTCGCCCTGGGGTGGTAAAGAGCCTGAGGGCGCTTGTGGAAGGGGAACGGCCACCCGCGGTTGCGGGTGGC
>NZ_JAPFQL010000086.1 GCF_028446585.1 Intrasporangium calvum | reverse complement strand
GGCGACGTCGTGAGCCAGCTCAGCGGCATACGACGCCGCCTGTGACGCAATCGAAAGAGCACTTCGCGACACGTGTCGCGAAGTGCTCTTTCGATTGGGGTGGTGCTGTCGCGAACTGCTCTTTCGATGTCAGGAAAGGCGCTCGAAGATGACCGCCATGCCCTGGCCGCCGCCGACGCACATCGTCTCGAGGCCGAACTGCTCGTCCCGCTCACGGAGGGCGTTGATGATGGTGCCGGTGATCCGGGCGCCGGTCGCGCCGAACGGGTGGCCGAGCGCGATGGCGCCGCCGTTGACGTTGAGCTTGTCGTAGTCCATCCCGATCTGGTCGGCCGAGCCGATGACCTGGGCCGCGAACGCCTCGTTGATCTCGTAGACGTCCATGTCGCCGATCGTCATGCCGGCCCGCTTGAGCGCGAGGTTGACGGCGTCGACCGGGCCGAGGCCCATGATCTCGGGGGAGAGGGCCGTCGCGGCCGTGGAGACGACGCGGGCGAGCGGCTCGAGACCCAGCTCCTTCGCCTTGGTGTCGCTCATGATGACGAGGGCCGCGGCGCCGTCGTTGAGGGGGCAGCAGTTGCCGGCCGTGACGGTGCCGTTCTCCCGGAAGACCGGGTTGAGGGCCTGCACGGCCTCGAGCGTCACCCCGGCGCGCGGGCCGTCGTCCTTGCTGACGACCGTCCCGTCGGGCGTCGTGATCGGGGCGATCTCCCAGTCGAAGAAGCCGCGCTGGATGGCGGCCTCGGCGCGGTTCTGCGAGATGACGCCCCACTCGTCCTGGCGCTCGCGGGTGATGCCGTAGGCCGTCGCGACGTTCTCGGCCGTCTGGCCCATCGCGATGTAGATGTCGGGCAGCTCGCCGTCCTCGCGGGGGTCGTGCCACTTCTCGTTGGTCTCCGCCGTCCGCTTGGTGCGCTCGCGGGCCGCACGGAACTTCGGGTTCATGTCGTCCTCGTTGGCGCCGCCGGCCCCGGCGAAGCCGGCGTACTGCGACACGCACTCGACGCCGGCCGAGACGAAGATGTCGCCCTCGCCGGCCTTGATGGCGTGGAAGGCCATCCGGGTGGTCTGGGCCGAGCTCGCGCAGAAGCGGTTGATCGTGGCGCCGGGCGTGTTGTCGAGGCCGAGGAGGGTGGCGACGACCTTGGCCATGTTGGAGCCGTGGCGGTGCGACGGCTCCGCGCAGCCGAGGTAGAGGTCCTCGACGAGGCTCTTGTCGAGGGCGGGGATCTTGTCGAGGGCCGCCTGGATGACATCGGCGGCGAGGTCGTCGGGACGGATGTCCTTGAGCGAGCCCTTGAAGGCGCGCCCGAACGGGGAACGGGCGGTCGAGACGATGACGGCTTCGGTCACGGTGTCCTCCTGCGGACGGCGGTGTCAGCGGGCGCCCGGAGGTAAGCGGGCGCTCAGTTCCCACCGATCGTATGCCGCTGGGCCAGGTTGTCGACACCCGCCCGGTATGGCGTGGGTCTCGATTAGGGTGGTGCATCATGACCATGAGGAGCAGGGGGAGCCGCTGGCGGGCGGCAACGGTCGTCGCAGCGAGCGTGCTCGCGCTCGGGGCCGCGTGCACCACGTCCACACCACCGCCGACGGCAACCACGTCGGCGGGTTCGGCTCAGACGTCCGCGACGACGGCGGCGACCACCGCGCCGGCGCCCAGCGCCGCCGACATCCTGGACCGGGCGAAGGCCAACGCGATCAAGGCCACGTCCGCCGCCTTCACCGGGCGGGTGCAGCAGGACGGCGCCGAGATGCTCGTGGACTTCAAGGGGACGAGCAACGGCTCCACGTCGGATCTGACCATGACGACGGTCGACAAGGGCCGGGTCCGCGTCCTCTCCGTGGACGGGGCGGTCTATCTGCAGGCCGACGAGAAGTTCTGGACCGCTCAGGGCGTCCCGACCGCCTTCCCCGCTGACCGCTTCGTCAAGGTTCCGGCGGTGGCCGCGCAGTTCTCCGAGGAGTTCGGCCTCAACGCCCTCATCGACGAGGCGCTGGCCGCCGTGACCGCGTCCCAGCTGTCCGACACGGTCGGGTCCGAGATGGTGGGCGGGACCGACACCTGGGTGATCACGGACTCGGCCGGCCCGGGCGAGGGGGCCCTCTACGTCTCCAAGAGCGACTATCAGGTGGTGCGCTTCACCGGCTCGTCCAAGAGCCCGGCCCAGCTCGACTTCTCGCAGTGGAACGCCGACCTCGGCATCGTCGCACCGCCCAAGGACCAGGTCGTCAGCCTGAGCTGACCTCCTCGGTCGGGCCCGCCGGAACTGGTTCGGCCGGGGCGCTCTCGCGCTCCGCGTCGTTCGTGCGGACCGGGTCGGCCACGGGGACGGCCACCGTCGGACGCAGCCGGCGCCGGATCATCGCCCAGCGGCCGTGCGCGCCGCGGGCCTGGCCCGCCACCTCGGCCGGGGCGACCTCGGTGCCGGGGTTGGCGACGGCGCGGCTCGCCGCCACGGCGACCGGCCCGACACCCTCGCCGCGCCAGGCGCTCGGCTGGGTCGGGGCACTGCGCTCGCCGAAGAGGTCGAGGGCCGCACTCACCGTGGGCAGCAACGCGGCCGCCACCCGGGCGTAGCCGGCCGGGCTCGGGTGGAACTGGTCCTGGCTGAACATCACGTGCGGCTCCGCCGAGAAGGCCTCGCTGAGCAGGTCACCGATCGACACGGCGCGCCCGCCCGCCTCGACGACGGCCACCGTCTGGGCGGCCGCGAGGTCGCGCGACCACCGGCGGGCCAGGTAGCGCAGCGGCTGTGGCAGCGGCTGGATCGCGCCGAGGTCGGGACACGTCCCGACGACGACCTCCGCCCCGGCCTCCCGGAGCCGGCGGACGGTCATCTCGAGGTGCCGGACGGCGAGGGACCGCTCGATCCGGTGCGTGACGTCGTTGGCGCCGATGAGGATGAGGGCGATGTCGGGATGGGGCACCCGGTCGAGCCCCCGCTCGACCTGGCCGCCCAGGTGGAGCGACTCCGCACCGATGGCCGCGACGTTGGTCAGCTCGACCGGCCGTCCGCTGAACGCCGCGACCCCGTTGGCGACGGTCGCCCCGATCGTCTGGCGCGCATGCTCTGCGCCCATGCCGGCCCCGGTCGAGTCGCCGAGCACGACGAGGCGGATGGGCGCGCCGGGCCCGAAGCCGTAGATCCCCTCGTCGTCCGGGGCGCCCTCGAAGGGCTGCCCGACGATGCGCCGCGCCATGACGGCCTCGACCCGGAGCAGGCCGTAGCCGGCCAGGCCCAGGGCTCCCAGCCCCGCAGCCCCCACCCCGCCGCCGAACGCCGCGGTCTGGGCGATCTTCCGAGCGCGTCGGGCGCGACTCATCCACAACCCCCCTCTGCGTGAAGCGAAAGTGCGCTATCACCGTAACGCGCAGCAGCGGTCCGCCGATCCCCGACCCGGCACCCGCCGCAGGCGCGAGCGGGGCGAGCCCAGCGGCATACGGACATCGGCCGGAGGCGAGCGGCACCTAGGATGATCCGGTGAAGTACGCAGAGCACATCTCCGACCTCGTCGGCAACACACCCCTCGTCAAGCTCACCAAAGTCGTCGAGGACGCCGGCGTCCGCTGCACGGTGCTCGCCAAGGTCGAGTACTTCAACCCGGGAGGCTCGGTCAAGGACCGCATCGCCCTCAAGATGATCGACGCCGCCGAGCGCGACGGCCTGCTCAAGCCGGGCGGGACCATCGTCGAGCCGACCAGCGGCAACACCGGCGTCGGGCTGGCCCTCATCGCGCAGCGGCGCGGCTACAAGTGCGTCTTCGTCTGCCCCGACAAGGTGAGCCAGGACAAGCAGGACGTCCTCAAGGCCTACGGCGCCGAGGTCGTCGTCACGCCCACGTCCGTGGCGCCCGACCACCCGGACTCCTACTACAGCGTCTCCGACCGGCTCGTCCAGGAGATCGACGGCGCCTGGAAGCCGAACCAGTACTACAACCCCGAGGGCCCCAACAGCCACTACGCGACGACCGGCCCCGAGGTCTGGGCCGACACCGACGGGCGAGTCACCCACTTCGTCGCGGGCGCCGGCACCGGTGGCACGATCAGCGGCACCGGCCGCTACCTCAAGGAGGTCTCCGACGGGGCCGTGCGGATCATCGCCGCCGACCCGGAGGGCTCGGTGTACTCGGGCGGCAGCGGCCGCCCCTACCTCGTCGAGGGAGTCGGCGAGGACTTCTGGCCGGGCGCCTACGACCCGTCCGTGGTGGACGAGGTCATCGCCGTCTCCGACGCGGACTCCTTCGAGATGACCCGGCGGCTGGCTCGCGAGGAGGGGCTGCTCGTCGGCGGTTCCTGCGGCATGGCCGTCGTCGCGGCGCTGCGGGCCGCCAAGGACCTGCCCGAGGACGCGGTCGTGGTCGTCCTGCTGCCCGACTCCGGCCGCGGCTACATGTCCAAGATCTTCAACGACGAGTGGATGTCGTCCTACGGGTTCCTCCACGACGGCTCGGACCAGACCGTCGGGCAGGTGCTGCGGACCAAGTCGGGGCAGATGCCCGCCCTCGTCCACACCCACCCCAACGAGACGATCCGCGACGCGGTGCAGATCCTGCGCGAGTTCGGCGTCTCCCAGATGCCCGTCGTCAAGGCAGAGCCGCCGGTCATGTCCGGCGAGGTCGCCGGCTCGGTGAGCGAGCGGGCCCTGATGGAGGCGCTGTTCACGGGGCGCGCGCACCTGTTCGACTCGGTGGAGAAGCACATGGAGCCCGGGCTGCCCCTGGTCGGCGCCGGCGAGCCGGTCACCGCTGCCCGCGAGGAGCTGGAGAAGTCCGACGCCGTGCTCGTCGTCGAGGACGGCAAGCCAGTCGGCGTGCTCACGCGGGCCGACCTGCTGGGATTCCTCGCCGACTGAGCCTCCCAGCCACGCGCCAACTCGAGGGGCCCCGTGATCCACAGCCCGAGCTGTGGAGTCCGGGGCCACTCGAGTTTCTGGAGGTGTGGAGTCCGGGGCCACTCGAGTTTGTGGGGGGTGTGGAGTCCGGGGCCACTCGAGTGGTGGGGGCGGGCCTTGACTGTTTGTTGGCGAAGACTTTGCGAAGTCATGGTCGTCCCTAGACCCAGATGAGGAGCGCCGCGGAGGCTACTCGCCGTAGCCTGTGACCGGCCATCAGGACGATGGCGTCCACGCTCGTCGGGACTCTGGGCTTCGACCTTCCGCCAGACGGACCGGCGGGAGTGCTCGGGTGATGGGAGGGCGCATGCCGCTGTCCGTGCGAACGACCGCTGTCGACAACCTGTCGCTGGAACCGCTCGGTCTCAGTGTCTTCGAGGAACAGGTCTATCTCAGGCTGCTGGACCATGGGCTGGCCTCCGCGCGGCTGATCGCGCGCGAGCTCGAGGGCTGCCCTGACCAGGTGGCCGCCGCCCTCGACGCCCTGACGGAGCTCGGCCTCGTCCACCGGGAGGACTTCGCCGGCCGGCGGTTCCGGGTGATCCCGCCGGACGTCGCCCTGTCCGAGCTGATCGGCCAGCGACGTCGCGCCCTCAACCGCCTTCAGGTCGAGGCCGACCGGCTCCGCGAGGAGGCAGCCCGGCGGGGCAGCGCATCCACGCAGGTCGTCGAGCACGTGGTCGGGGCGGCGGCCGTGCTGGCGGTGGTGACGCAGATGCAGCGGGCGGCTCGGGACGAGGTGCTCATGGTGGACGCCCCGCCCTACTTCGTGGGTGGCAGCCAACCCAACGAGAGTGAGTTCGTCGCGCTCGCCGCGGGGGTGTCCTATCGCGTGATCTACCACCGGGACGCGCTCGCCAGCGACGAGGCGCGCGCGGCGATGCGGCAGTACGTCGACGCCGGGGAGCAGGCCCGCGTGCACGCCCAGGTCTGGCCCAAGCTCCTCGTGGCCGACCGGAGCATGGCGCTCGTCCCTGAGTCGGCGACCGATCCGGACCCGCAGCGTCGGTTGCTCATCCGATCCTCGAGCCTGCTCGACCTGATCGTCGTCCACTTCGAGCAGATGTGGCAGCGGGCCACTCCTGTCGAGTCGTTCGGCCGCGCAGCGGGGGAGAGCGAGCCGGAGATCTCCGACCGCGACCGGGAGATGCTCGGGCTGATGGCGGCCGGGCTCAAGGACCGCGCCATCGCCCGCTCGCTCGGCATCACCGAGCGCACGGTGGGCAGGCGGATCAACGAGCTGATGCGACGGCTGGACACGGAGACGCGGTTCGGCGCTGGAGTGCGTGCGGTGCAACGGGGTTGGATCTCCGGCTGAGCCCGCCGCGGTGGCAAGTTTCGGACATTGTCCGGTTGCACCCTGTTCACCTGCGGTTTGCGCTCAATAGCGTCCGGCGCGGACGTGGCACACCCCTGACTGCGTCCGCACTCCCACCCCAGAAGGAGCTCAGCATGAAGCACAGCATGTGGCGCCAACGGGCGTCACGGGCGGCCATCACCGCCGTTGCCGCCTCCATGGCGCTGGCTTTCCAGGTCGCCCCCTTCGCCGCCGCGGCCCCCGCTGCGCCCGTAGCGGCCGCCAGCCCCTCAGGTTCGATCCTGGGCACCGACAACCCGGACGCGATCCCCGGCGAGTACCTCGTCGTCTTCAAGAACCAGTCCCAGAGTGCGGCTGCGACGAAGCAGTCGGCGCAGTCGATGACCACCAAGTACGGTGGCCGGGTCAAGCACGCCTACGGCGCCGTGGTGGACGGTTTCGCTGCCAAGATGAGCGAGGCCCAGGCCCGTCGCCTCGCCGCGGATCCGGCCATCGAGCGCGTGGAGCAGGCCTACAAGGTGGAGGCCGTCGGCGAGCAGCTCAACCCGGGCAGCTGGGGCCTCGACCGGATCGACCAGCAGAGCCTGCCGCTCAACCAGCGCTACCGCTACCCCGACCAGGCGGGTCAGGGAGTCCACGTCTACGTGATGGACACGGGTGTGAACCTCACCCACACGGAGTTCACCGGCCGCACGGGCGCCGGATACGACTTCGTCGACACGGACACGAACCCGACCGACTGCAACGGTCACGGCAGCCACGTGGCCGGCACCGCGGCGGGCACGAGCTACGGCGTCGCGAAGAAGGCGACGGTCCACGCGGTCCGGGTCCTCAACTGCTCGGGCTCCGGCTCGAACGCCGACATCATCGCCGGCGTCGACTGGATCAAGACCAACGCGATCAAGCCGGCGGTCGTCAACTACAGCATCGGCTGCAGCAGCCGCTGCACGGACTCGACGATGGACAGCGCGGTCCGCTCGCTCGTCACGAGCGGCGTCATGTGGGTCCAGGCGGGCGGCAACGGCAACGACGACACCTGCTACTACAGCCCGCAGCGGGTCACCGAGGCGCTGACGGTCGGCAACTCGACGAACACCGATGCCAAGGCGTCGAGCAGCGCGTGGGGCACGTGCCAGGACCTCTTCGCACCCGGCACGAGCATCACGTCGGCGTGGTACACCTCCAACACGGCGACCCAGACCATCTCAGGCACGTCGATGGCCAGCCCGCACGTCGCCGGCGCCGTGGCGCTCTACCTCGGTGCGAACCCCAGCGCGACCTCCACGCAGGTGCACTCGGCGATCGTCAACAACAGCGTCAGCGGCACGATCTCCGGCGTTCCCAGCGGCACGCCGAACCGCCTGCTCAACACGGAGTTCCTGCTGAGCGGCGGCACGCCGGCGGAGCTGCGCGTGACCAACCCGGGCAGCCAGACGAGCACGGTCGGCACGTACGACTCCGCGGCCACGGGTGCCACGGGTGGTTCGTCGCCGTACACCTTCTCGGCGACCGGCCTCCCCGCCGGGCTGTCGATCAGCTCGTCGACGGGCACGATCAGCGGCACGCCGACGACGGCGGGCACGTCGACGGTGACGGTCACGGTCCGCGACTCCGTGGGCGCCACGGCGAGCGCGAGCTTCTCGTGGACGGTCAGCTCCGTCTCGGGCAGCCAGTGCGCAGGCATGCGGGGCACGTGGACGGGGACGCTCTCGAGCGGCGGGTCGCAGATCCACCCCTACGTCTACGACGCGACGGCGGGCACGATCCAAGTGTGCCTCGACGGCCCGACGGGCGCGGACTTCGACGTCTACCTGCAGAAGTGGAACGGCTCCACCTGGTCCACGGTCGCGCAGGGCATCACGTCGAGCCCCGACGAGTCGTTCAGCTACACCAACGCGGCGGGCTACTACCGCCTGATGGTCGAGTCGTACACCGGCTCCGGCTCCTACACGGCGGGGATGAACTACTGACCGATCCCGCAGATGCCTGACTGACCCATCAGGCCGTATGCCGCTGGGCTCGCTCCTCGTGAAAGTCCACCCGAGCGGGTGGTGACGTTCTCGAACGGGGCGAGCCCAGCGGCGTACGACTCAGAAGGTCTGCGTGACCTTCTTCAGGCCGCGGGGCTGGTCCGGGTCGAAACCGCGGCTGACGGCCATGGCGCAGGCCAGGCGCTGGAGCGGCACGATCTGCGCGATCGGGGCCAGCTGCTCGTCCATGCCGGACGGCAGGACGATCCGGGCAGGCGCCGCGGGCGCGTTGCTGCCGGGCGCGACGAGGCAGATGTCGGCGCCGCGCTCCTCCAGGGCGGCGAGGACGGGCTCGAGGGCGCGGCCGCCGGGGCCCTCGGGGACGACGGCAATGACCGGCCGGTCCTGGTCGACCATGGCGAGCGGACCGTGGAGCAGGTCCGCGCCGGAGTAGGCGTGGGCCGACAGGTAGCACGTCTCCATCAGCTTGAGGGCCGCTTCACGGGCCGTCGGGTAGGCGTAGCCGCGAGACGTCGTGACGAGCTTGTCGACGAAGCGGTAGCGCGAGGCGACCTCGTCGACGTCGGCGGTGAGCGCGACGGCGACGTCGTCGACGAGCCGGTCCGCGGGACGCGTGTCGAGCTCGGCCCAGGCGCGCACGAGGAGCCACAGGGCGAGCAGGCTCGACGTGTAGGTCTTGGTGGCGGCGACCGAGCGCTCGGGCCCGGCGAGGATGTCGAGACCGAGCTCGCTGGCGCGGCCGAGGGGGGAGTCGCTCGTGTTGGTGACCGAGAGGGTGAGTGCCCCGCCGGCGCGCGCCCGCTCGGTCGACTCGACGAGGTCGGGGGAGCCGCCGCTCTGGCTCACGGCGATCCAGAGCACGCCCTGGAGGTCGGGCTGGCGCTCGTAGGCGGTGTAGACGGACGTGGAGGCGAGCCCACAGGGGAGACCCAGGGTCGTCTCGATGAGGTACTTCGCATAGAGCGCCGCGTGGTCCGAGGTGCCGCGGGCGGCGAGCAGGACGAAGCGGGGAGCGGCCGCCCGGATCCGGGCGGCGATCTCGGCGACCGGCCCGGGGGCAGCGAGGAGCCTGGTCAGGGCCTGCGGCTGCTCGCCGATCTCGGCCCGCATGAGGGTGGCGGTCACTCGGCTGACCCCGGGGTCTGGTCGGCGAAGAGGGCGGCGATCGTCCGGCGAATCGGGTCGTAGTGCGTTGCGAACGCCTCGCGGAGGCTGTCCACGTCCTTGGCGCCGATGGCGTCGACGATCGCCTCGTGGGCCTCGGCCGTCCGGAGCCAGTCGGCCTCCTCGACCTTGAGGGTCGGCGCGACGCGCGCCTGCACCTGCCAGAACGCCTCGGTCAGCTGGGTGACGAGGTCGTTGCCGATCGCGTTCATCAGGCGGATGTGGAAGGCGCGGTCCTCCTCGACGTAGGGCTGGCCCTCCATCGCCAGACGGCGCATCCGGACGGCGAGCTCGCGCAGGTTGGCCAGCTCGACGTCGTTGAGCGTCTCGATCATGAGGGGGGACAGTCCCTGCTCGAGCATCTGCCGGATGTTGACCAGATCGGTCATCACCTTGCCGTCGGTGCCCGTGCTGAGCAGACCGCGGAAGGCCAGGCTCTCGACGAGGGCGTTCATCGACATGCGACCGACGTAGGAGCCGTGGCCGTGCCGCACCTCGACGATGTCGAGCGCCGAGAGGCTCTTGATCGCCTCGCGGATACTGGTGCGGCTGGCGCCGATCGCGGCGATGAGCTCGTTCTCGGTGGGCAGGAGGTCGCCGGGGCGGAGCTGCTTGTCGAGGATGTAGGTCTTGATCCGTTCGATCACGTCGTTGTTGCGCGACCGAGGCGGGAGGCCGTTGCGCGGGGCAACGGGTGGGACATCGGACATTCGTACCCCTCGTCGTCGATTTGTTACGTTCAATCTACTAGACATCCTTCCTCTTGGGGAAGACGTATGATGTACTACGTGCCAGTGCAGCGCTGCCGGGCGGTCGGCGGACTGCCTTACCCATCACCAACAGGCACCACATGGGAGGCCACCGTGAACCCCGACCAGGCGTCGAAGACCCTGCTCGACCCCGCCGGACTGTCCGGCGTCAGCCGCCGCAAGTTCCTCAAGTTCAGCGGCACGCTCAGTGCCGCCGCCGTCATCACCGGTGCACTCGCGGCCTGTGGCGGTCCCAGCTCGACGAACTCCGACTCGGGCGCTGCCGCCGGCGGCACCGTCCCCGACACCATCGAGGCGACGCTCGCGTTCACGCTCTCGAGCGGGCTCGACCCGATGAACGCCTCGAGCGCCGTCGGCACCGCGGCCAACCAGCACCTCTTCGAGGGCCTCGTCGACCTCGACCCGATCACCCGCGAGCCCTACGCCGCCCTGGCCAAGGCGCTGCCCGAGATGGGTGCCGACGGCCTCACGTGGACGGCCACGCTCCGTGACGGGGCGAAGTTCTCCGACGGCACCCCGGTGACCGCCGAGGACGTCGCCTGGTCCTTCACCCGGGCCCTCGACCCGGCCAACAAGGCCCTGATGGCCGCGTTCCTGCCCTTCATCGACTCCGTCTCGGCCAAGGACGCCACGACCGTCGAGTTCAAGCTGAAGTCGCCGTTCGCGCTCTTCCCGCAGCGCATCGCCGTCATCAAGATCGTGCCGAAGAAGCTCACCGGCGACGCGGCCGCTGCCAAGGCGTTCGACACCAAGCCCGTCGGCTCCGGTCCCTGGAAGCTCGACAGCGCCGACGCGACGACCGGCCTGCGCTTCTCGGTCAACGAGAACTACAACGGCCCGCGCAAGGCGTCGGCCAAGAAGATGGTCTGGAACACGACGACCGAGGGTGCGACCCGCATCGCCGACATCCAGGGCGGCCGCGTGCAGGCCGTCGAGGCCGTCCCCTACATCAACGTCGCCCAGCTCGAGGGCAAGGTCGACGTCGAGGCCCGCCAGGCCTTCAACCAGCTCTTCCTCCTCTTCAACTGCTCCGCCAAGCCGTTCGACGACAAGCGGGTCCGCCAGGCGCTCCACTACGCGCTCGACAAGGACGCCATCGTCACCACGGCCCTCCAGGGCTACGGCACCCCGGCGAAGTCCTACCTCGACCAGGACAACAAGGACTTCCAGGAGGCCGCGACGGTCTACGGCTACGACCCGGAGAAGGCCAAGGCCCTCCTCGCCGAGGCCGGCGTCAAGGACCTGTCGTTCGAGCTCGTCACGACGAACACCCAGTTCATCGTCGACATCGCGCCGCTCATGGTCGACCAGTGGAAGAAGGTCGGCGTCAACGCCACCCTCAACACGGCTCCGTCGGCCTCGGTCTACGCGCCGGCCCCCGACGGCCTCGTCTCGAAGGACTCCTTCCGCGTCCTCGCCGCCTCCGGTGACCCGACGGTCTTCGGCCCCGACGCCGACCTGCTGCTGCGCTGGTACTTCGCCGGTGAGACCTGGCCCAAGGGCCGCGCCCGCTGGACCGGCGCGGCTCCGGAGAAGATCGCGGGGCTGCTCGACCAGGCTGCCGCCGAGCAGGACCCGGCCAAGCAGAAGCTCCTGTGGAAGCAGGTGCTCGACCTCGTCGCGGACGAGGCAGCCATCTACACCGTCCTGCACACCAAGATCGTGACGGCGTGGGAATCCAAGAAGCTCGACGGGTTCAAGCCGGCAGCGACGACGGGTCTCTACTTCCTCGACGCCAAGCGCAAGGCCTGACCACCCGTTCCAAGCCCCGGGCCGGCTCGCTTTCCCCTCCCCCTGGGAGCGAGCCGGCCCGGCTCCATCCGCAAGCAAGGAGGACCGATGTCGTCGATCCTGAAGATGATCCTCAGGCGACTCCTGACACTCGTCCCGTTGATGCTCGGTATCGCCCTCTTCGTCTTCGTGATCATGCGGCTCTCTCCGGTCAACTCGGCCGTCGCAGCCCTCGGCGACCAGGCCTCACCTGAGCAGATCGCCGAGTACGAGGCGTCCCGCGGACTCGACCAGCCGGCACCGGTCCAGTTCGTCCGGTTCCTCGGCAACGTCGTGCAGGGCGACTTCGGCGAGACCATCGGCATCTCCAAGCCCGTCGGCGGACTCATCGCCGAGGCGCTGCCACTGACCATGCAGTTGACCCTCCTCGGCGTCGGCCTCGCGCTCGTCATCGCCCTGGTGCTCGGCATCACGGCGGCCCTCTTCCGGGACCGCTGGCCCGACCAGGTCATCCGCGTCCTGTCGATGACCGGCATCTCCGTCCCGAGCTTCTGGCTCGCCCTGCTCATGATCCAGCACCTGTCCCTCGGGCTCGGCTGGTTCCCCAACGCCGGCTACACCAACCCCGCTGAGAGCCTGAGCGGCTGGCTGCGCTCCATGGCGATGCCGGCGATGGCGCTCGCGGTGCCGGTCGGCGCCTCCCTCGCCCGCATCGTGCGCACCTCGATGGTCGAGGAGCTCGACAAGGAGTACGTCCGCACCGCCTACGGCGCCGGCCTGCCGCCGAGCATCGTCGTCGGGCGCAACGTGCTGCGCAACGCCTTGGTCAACCCGCTCACCGTGCTCGGGCTGCGCGTCGGCTACCTCCTCGGCGGCACGATCATCATCGAGGCGATCTTCACCATGCCCGGCATGGGCACCCTCGTGATGCAGGCCGTCGGCACCAACGACACGAACCTCGCGCAGGGCACCATCCTCGTCATCGCCTTCACCTTCGTCGTGGTGAACCTGCTCGTCGACATCCTCTATCTCTTCGCGAACCCGCGGCTGCGGGGAGGCCACTGATGACCATCCGCCCCGAACTGACCGCCAAGCTGTCCGACCCGGCGAACCGCAAGCTCGCCAGCCTGTCCGCCCTGCGTCGCCTGCCGCTCCTGTCCCGCGTCGCGGCCGGGTTCGTCGGACTGCTCGTGCTCACCGCGATCCTCGCGCCCTGGCTCACTCCTCACGACCCGACCGCGACCGGGCTGGCGGCCGTCAACGCCGGCCCGGGCTCGGACTTCTGGTTCGGCGTCGACCGGTCCGGTCGCGACATCTTCTCCCGCCTCGTCGCCGGCACCCGGCGATCGCTCGTCGTCGGCTTCGGCGCCGCGAGCATCGCCCTCGCACTCGGCACCGTCCTCGGCGCCTTGGCCGCCACGAGCCGCAAGGCGGTCGACGAGCTGATCATGCGGCTGCTCGACGTCGTCATGGCGTTCCCGGCCATCGCGCTCTCCGCGGTCCTGATCATCGCCTTCGGCAAGGACAGCCTCGTCGTCCTCATCCTGGCCATCGGCTTCGTCTTCACCCCGCCGATCGCTCGCGTCGTCCGGGCCAACGTGCTCACGCAGTACAGCGAGGACTACGTCGCCGCCGAGCAGGTCATCGGCGCCGGCCGGCTGCACATCCTCGGACGGCACGTCATCCGCAACTCCGCCGCCCCGGTCATGGTCTTCGCGACCGTCATGGTCGCCGACGCCATCGTCTTCGAGGCCTCGCTCTCCTTCATCGGTGGTGGCCTGCCCGGTCACGTCGCGGAGTCGTCGTGGGGCTCGGTCATCGCCTACGGCAAGGACGTCCTCCTCGCCGGTTCGTGGTGGGCGACCTTCTTCCCCGGCCTGCTCATCCTGCTGACGGTGCTGGCGCTCAACATCCTTTCCGAGGGCATCTCCGACGCGTGGGCAGCACCCGCTGCCCGGCGCGCCAAGCACCGCGCGACCTCGCCCGAGGACGTCGACAAGCTCGAGACCTCCGAGCCGGGCACGGGCGAGGTGCTGCCCCTGCCGGGTCTCGCGGAGGCCGGACAGCGGCTCCGCGAGCGGGCTCGTCCGCTCCCGCAGGGTGAGCCGACCCTGACCGTCACCGACCTGCGCATCGGTTTCGAGGGACGCCACGACGGCGTGGACATCGTCGACGGAATCAGCTTCGACGTCCGACCGGGTGAGGTGCTCGGCCTGGTCGGCGAGTCCGGCTCCGGCAAGTCCCTGACGGCGCTGGCGGTCATGGGTCTCGAGCCGAAGGGCGCCCGACTGCGCGGCAGCATCGACTTCAACGGCACCGACCTGCTCCGACTGTCGCCCGCTCGCCGGCGCGCCCTGATGGGCCGCGAGATCGCCATGATCTACCAGGACGCCCTCTCCGCCCTCAACCCCGCGATGCGCATCGAGGCCCAGCTCGACCAGCTGATCAGGCGCGGTGGCACCCGGACCGCGGACGAGCTGATGCGCCTCGTCGGGCTCGACCCGCAGCGAACGCTCGGCTCCTACCCGCACGAGCTCTCGGGCGGGCAGCGGCAGCGCGTCGTCATCGCGATGGCGCTCTCGCGGGACCCCAAGCTGATCATCGCGGACGAGCCCACGACGGCGCTCGACGTCACGGTGCAGGCCCAGGTCATGGCGCTGCTGCTCGACCTGCAGCACCGGCTCGGCTTCGCCCTCATCCTCGTCAGCCACGACCTCGCGCTCGTCAGCGACATCAGCGACCGCGTCGTCGTCATGTATGGCGGCCAGATCGTCGAGGGTGGAGTCACCTCCGAGGTGGTCGGGGCCCCCGCGCACCACTACGCCCGAGGGCTCCTCGGCTCGGTCCTCTCCCTCGAGTCCGGCGCCGAGCGACTGACGCAGATCAAGGGCGTCGTCCCGTCGCCCGCCGACTTCCCCGCAGGGTGCCGCTTCGCCGACCGCTGCCCGATGGCGACCGCCGTCTGCCGCACCGAGGCGCCGCCGCTGGAGGGTCTGGAAGGCCACCACGTCGTCGCGTGCCACCACCCGGCGCACCAGCTGTCCCAGGCAACCCCGGCCACCGGCAACGCCGCCACCCACGCCACCACCCACGCCACCACCCACGCCGCGGAAGGGGCCGTCTCATGAGCGAGCCGATCATGCGCCTCGACGACGTGTCGGTCGTTCACCGGACCAAGGGCACGGGGCTCTTCGGGCACGGCAGCGTCCATGCCCTGACCGGGGCGTCGCTGGAGATCCGGGCCGGCGAGACCGTCGGTGTCGTGGGGGAGTCCGGCTGTGGCAAGTCGACGATGGCCAAGGCCATGGTCGGACTCCAGCGACCGACCTCGGGGTCGATCATCTTCGAGGGCCGCGACATCTGGTCGCTCAAGGACCGCGAGCGGCGCAGCCACCTCGGTCGCGGGGTCGGCATGATCTTCCAGGACCCGGCCGCGTCGCTGAACCGGCGGATGCCGATCAGCCAGGTCGTCCGTGACCCCCTGGACGTGCACGACGTGGGCACGTCGAAGGAGCGGGCCGCTCGGGTCCGCGAGCTGCTCGACCTCGTCGGGCTGCCGCGTTCGGCAGCCGACGTCCTGCCGAGCCAGCTCTCCGGTGGTCAGCGCCAGCGCGTCTCCATCGCTCGCGCCCTGGCGCTCGAGCCTTCCCTGGTCATCGCGGACGAGCCGACCAGTGCCCTCGACGTGTCGGTCCGCGCGCAGATCCTCAACCTGCTCCTCGACCTCAAGGAGCGCCTCGGGATCGCGATGGTCTTCGTGTCGCACGACATCCAGACCGTCAAGCGCGTCAGCGACCGCGT
>NZ_JAPFQL010000085.1 GCF_028446585.1 Intrasporangium calvum | reverse complement strand
ACCACCCGAACACTACGAGCAGCCAGCCACACCCCACCACGAGGTAAAACATTGGCATCGATTTTTGACACGCTGTTGAGTTCTCAAGAATCGGACACACACCATCAACCAGCTCACCGAGCCAGCCTCCGGGGCAACCCTTCTAACTTACCCGCCTCAAGCTTGGGAGTCAAACTCGTGACCCGCCCTGAAGGGCGACCGAGCTGGACCCGCTTGGTATCCGCGGTGATCCCTACTGTAGCGCACCGGTTGAGGTGCTTCGTTCAGGATCGTCTGCCCCGGGACCGGCCTACTTCGCTGGGCGATTCTCGCCGCGCTGTGGTGTCCGTTCCTCCCTGTCGGGCTGACAAAGAGAACATTAGCCCGAGCTTCCGGGGAATGCCAAATCGGCCCTCGGGAGCACACAAAAAGGGGCGATCCGGACCCAATCAGAGTCACGGACCGCCCCTTGCGGACTCCTGGATGTCAGGCCAGACGGGCCGCCGCCAGGCTCTTGCGCCCGCGCTTGAGCACCGCCACCCTGCCGTGCAGGAAGTCCTCGTCCGTGAGGACCAGCTCCTGATCCGTCACCTTGACGTTGTTGAGTGAGGCGCCGCCGTCGCCGATCGCCCGGCGTGCCGCGTTCCGCGAGTCCACGAGTCCGGCCGCCACCAGCGCATCGACGAACGTCGTGCCGACGGCGACGTCTGCCCCAGGCAGCTCGGCGGTCGCGTCCACGAGGGTGCCGGCGTCGAGACCCGCGAGGTCGCCCTTGCCGAAGAGTGCCTCGCTGGCTGCCTGCACCGCCTCCGTTGCTTCCGCTCCGTGGACCAGCGTGGTGATGTCGGCCGCGAGCGCCCTCTGGGCGGCCCTGCGGAAGGGTTCCTCCTTGACCTGCCGCTCCAGCTCCGCGATGTCGTCCTGCCCACGGTCGGTGAAGACCTTGAGCATCGACACCACCGATGCGTCCTCGATGTTGAGGAAGTACTGGTAGAAGGCATACGGGCTCGTCATGTCCGGCGAGAGCCAGACGGCGTTGCCCTCCGACTTGCCGAACTTGTTGCCGGCTGAGTCGACGAGCAGGGGCGTCGTGAAGCAGTGCACCGACGCCCCCTCTGACCGGTGGATCAGGTCCACGCCGGCGGTGAGGTTGCCCCACTGGTCGCTGCCGCCCGTCTGGAGGGTGCACCCGTAGGTCCGGTAGAGGTGCCGGTAGTCGAGCGCTTGGAGGAGCTGGTAGCTGAACTCGGTGTAGGAGATCCCCTCCTGGCTCTCGAGCCGGGCGGAGATCGCCTCCTTCTTGACCATCTGGTTGACCCGGAAGTGCTTCCCCACGTCGCGCAGGAAGTCCAGGGCGGACAGCTGCGCGGTCCAGTCGAGGTTGTCGACGAGGACCGCGGGGTTGTCACCCTCGAAGTCGAGGAAGGGCCGGACGAGGGCCTTGATCCGCGACACGTTGGAGGCCGTCTGCTCCTTGGTCTTGAGCACCCGCTCGGACGTGGGACGCGGGTCACCGATGAGCCCGGTCGAACCGCCGACCAGGCAGATCACCCGGTGCCCGGCCAGCTGGAACCTTCGCAGCACGACGAGCTGGACGAGGTTGCCGAAGTGGAGCGACGGAGCGGTCGGGTCGAACCCGCAATAGAGCGTGAGCGGCCCTTCAGCGAGTGCTTCGCGCAGCGCCGCCTCGTCGGTGGACTGTGCCACCAGGCCGCGCCACTGCAGCTCGTCGAAGATGTCCGTCACGGGTATCGGTGTCCTCTCGGTCATTGCGCGGACGTGCGCCCGCCGTCACAGAGTGCCCTACCGGGTGCCGGGCGGGCGAATGACTCGGGCTCCGGTCCCACATCACGACCACGCTTCAGCCGTATGCCGCTGGGCTCGCTCCCGCACAGCCGCTGCGTCACGCTCACGGCCGGGTGCGTCGCTTGCGGAGCACACCCGGGCGGTAGGCGGAGACGGTCGGCTCACCCTCGAGCCAGTAGCGCCAGGGGTACACGTCGCCGTCGCCGCCCGGACCCGTGACGCCGACACGGGGGCCGGTGCGAACCGGCCCCCGCACTGAGCCGTTCGGAGCCGACACGAGGACCGGACAGTCGGGCGCCACCGTGTCGAGGCCGTTGTGGGGACGGGAGAGGCCGAGCGTGACCGCGAGGCGGGCCGGCCCCCGGGCGAGGTCACGCGCCGGCACGGGCGGCTTGCCGGGGACGTCCCGACGCTCCCGGGCCCGGTCCTCTCCGTCGATGACCTCCCCGGCACGCAGCAGCACCGCGGCTCCCTGCCCGTGCGGTCCCGCGACGAGGTTGGAGCAGAAGTGCATGCCGTAGGTGAAGTAGACGTACAGGGAACCGGGGCGGTCGAAGAGCACGGCGTTGCGAGGTGTCTTGCCGCGGAAGGCATGGGCGCCCGGGTCGCCGATGCCGCCGTAGGCCTCCACCTCCGTGATCCGCACCGTCACGCCGTCATGTGAGACGCGGGCACCGAGCAGGTCTCGGGAGACCTCGTGGACGTCGCGGTCGAAGAAGTCGCGCGCGAGTCGGGAGGTGCGGGACGAGGGGCTCACGCCTAGACGGTAACCGGGCCCGCCCACTCGCGGGCCATGGCGAGCCGATCCTCGGCCGCGACGAGCTGCTCGGCGACCCGGACGGGGGCCGTGCCCCCGACGGCATCGCGCGAGGCCAGCGACCCCTCCACGGAGAGCACCGCACGGACCGCTGGTGTGAGGTTGGGGTCGATCCGGGCGAAGTCGTCATCGGAGAGGTCCCACAGCTCGATCCCGCGTGACTCGCACTCACGAACGCACGCTCCGGCCACCTCGTGGGCGGAGCGGAAGGGGACGCCCTGCCGGACCAGCCACTCGGCGATGTCGGTGGCGAGCGCGAAACCCTGGGGTGCGAGCTCCTGGAGCCGTTCGGTGTTGACCTTCAGCGTCGCCACCATGCCCGAGAAGGCTGGCAGCAGGATCTCGAGCGTGTCGATGGCGTCGAAGACCGGCTCCTTGTCCTCCTGCAGGTCCCGGTTGTAGGCGAGCGGCAGGGCCTTGAGCGTGGTCAGCAGGCCGGCCAGGTCCCCGACGAGGCGACCCGCCTTGCCTCGGGCGAGCTCGGCGACATCGGGGTTCTTCTTCTGCGGCATGATGCTCGAACCGGTCGAGTAGGCATCGTCGAGGGTGATGAAGGAGAACTCCTTCGTCGCCCAGAGGACGACCTCCTCGGCGATCCTCGAGATGTCGACGGCGGTCATGGCGCACACGAAGGAGAACTCTGCGGCGAAGTCCCGTGCTGCCGTTCCGTCGATGGAGTTCTCCACGGCCCGGGTGAAGCCGAGCTCGGCAGCCACCACCTCGGGGTCCAGCCCCAGTGACGATCCCGCGAGCGCCCCCGACCCGTAGGGCGACGCATCCGCGCGGGCGTCCCAGTCACGCAGGCGGTCGACGTCGCGCAGCAGTGCCCAGGCGTGGGCCAGCAGGTGGTGCGACAGGAGGACCGGCTGCGCGTGCTGCAGGTGGGTCCGGCCGGGCATCGCGACCCCGAGGTGGGTCCGGGCCTGCGCGACCAGGGCCTCGACCACGTCCAGGACCAGACCGCCGACGACCCGCGCGTGCTCACGGAGGTACATCCTGAACAGGGTCGCCACCTGGTCGTTGCGCGACCGGCCGGCTCGCAGCCGTCCACCGAGCTCGGCGCCGGCTCGTTCGATGAGACCTCGCTCGAGGGCAGTGTGGACGTCCTCGTCGTCGGCGGCCGGCACGAAGGCGCCGGACCGCACGTCCGCCTCGAGGCGGTCGAGGCCAGCCAGCATCCCGGCGAGCTCGTCGTCGGAAAGGAGCCCAGCGGCATACAGCACTCGAGCGTGCGCGCGGGAGCCCGCGATGTCCTGGGGAGCCAGCCGCCAGTCGAAGTGGGTGCTCTTGGAGAGGGCTGCGAGCGCCTGGTCGGGGCCGGTGGCGAAGCGGCCGCCCCAGAGGCTGAGCCGTTCGGCGGGCTGCTGGAAGTCAGCGGTCGTCATCGAGGTCTCCTTGGTGGGGTCGGTCAGTCACGCGAGCCGACGAGGCCCTGAAGCCGTCGGGCCAGCGCGGCCGCCTGGGTCGGCGAGTCGGCTACGAGCATGATCGTGTCATCACCGGCCAGGGTGCCGATGACGTCGGGATCACGGGTCTGGTCGATGGCGGAGGCCAGGTAGTTCGCCGCCCCGGGCGGGGTGCGCAGGACCACGAGGTTCTGGGCGGGCGTCGCCGACACGAGCAGCTCCTCGCACGTCCGACGCAGTCGCGCACTGGCGTCCTCGCCGATGGAGCCCGTCGCGGCCACCTCGCTCCCGTCTCCCGGCACGGCGTAGACCAGGGCTCGGCCACGGCGCACCTTGACCGCGCCGACCTCGACGAGGTCGCGCGACAGGGTCGCCTGGGTCACCTCGATGCCTTCGGCGACGAGCAGGTCGGACAGCTCCCCTTGGCTCTTGACCTCGTGCTCGCCGAGCAGCTCGAGGATGCGGGCCTGCCGCTGGGTGCGGCTCACGCCGGCCCCGCCGCCACGCCGAGGATCTCGGGCAGCGCGTCGATGAAGGTCTGGAGCTCGGCCTGGGTGAGGATGAGCGGCGGCGCGAGGCGCAGGGCCGTGGGCGTCACCGCGTTGACGATGAAGCCCGCCTCCCTCGCCGCGGCCATCGCCGCCGGAGCAGGTATGCCGCTCAGCTCGATCGCGCGGAGCAGGCCGCGTCCGCGGGTGGTCGAGACGCCCGGCACCGCCAGCGTGTCGAGGAGGGCACCGACTGTGCGGGCGTTGCCCAGCAGGTCCTCGCGCTCGATCGTGTCGAGCACCGCGAGCCCGGCCGCGCAGGCCAGCGGGTTGCCGCCGAACGTCGACCCGTGGTGGCCGGCCCCGAGGAGCGTCGTGACGTCACCGCCGAAGGTGACCAGGGCGCCGATCGGCACCCCGCCGGCCAGCCCCTTGGCGAGGGTCATCGCGTCGGGCAGAACGTCGGCGGCCTGGTGGGCGAACCAGTGCCCGGTCCGGCCGATGCCGGTCTGGATCTCGTCGAAGACCAGCAGCGCGCCGTGGCGGGACGTCAGCTCGCGGGCCAGCCGCAGGTAGTCGGCGGAGAGCTCCCGCACCCCGGCCTCGCCCTGGATGGGCTCGATGAAGAGAGCCGCCGTGGTGTCGTCGACCGCGGCGCGCAGCGCATCCGCGTCGTCCGGCGGCACGAAGGTGACCTCCGGGATCAGTGGCTCGAAGGGCTCTCGGTAGGCGGCCTTGTGCGTCAGCGCCAGGGCGCCGGTCGTGCGGCCGTGGAACGAGCTCTCCAACGCGATGAGCCGGCTCCTGCCGGTGCGGCGGGAGAGCTTGATCGCCGCCTCGATTGCCTCGGCCCCCGAGTTGGCGAAGAACACCCCCGAGCCCGCAGGGGCCTGGGCGAGGGTGAGGAGTCGCTCCGCGAGGAGCACGGCCGGCTCAGAGGTGAAGAAGTTGCTGATGTGGATCGCCTGCTCGGCCTGCTTGGTCACGGCCTGGACGAGGGCTGGGTGGCCGTGGCCGAGGGCGTTGACCGCGATCCCGGAGAGCAGGTCCAGATAGCGCTTGCCGTCGACGTCCGTCACCCAGCAGCCATGCCCCGAGGCCAGCACGAGCTGCGGCTGGCCGAAGACCTGGACCATGGCCCCTGAGTAGCGGTGGAGGAGCTCACCTGCGCTGGTCATCTGGCCCCTCCTGCGTCCGGGACGACCATCGTGCCGATGCCCTCATCGGTGAAGACCTCGAGGAGGATCGAGTGGGGCTGACGCCCGTCGACGACGTGCGTCTGCGGAACCCCGCCCTCCACGGCGCGAATGCACGCCTCCAGCTTGGGCACCATGCCTTCGTCCACGCGGCCGAGCAGCTCCCTGGCCGCAGAGACCTCTATCGAGGAGAGGAGCGAGGAGCGGTCCGGCCAGTCGGCGTAGATGCCCTCGACGTCCGTCAGCACGACGAGCTTCTCCGCCTCGAGGGCGACGGCGAGCGCCGCGGCGGCAGTGTCGGCGTTGACGTTGAGGACCTGCCCCTCGACATCGAGGTCCGGGGCGACCGTCGAGACGACGGGCACTCGGCCGGCAGCCAGGATGTCGAGGACCGCCGACGGGTTGACGCTCTCGACGTCACCGACCAGGCCGATGTCGACGAGCTCTCCGTCGATCTCAGTCCCCCGGCGGCGAGCACCGAGCAGGCCGGCGTCCTCGCCGGACAGGCCGACGGCGATCGGTCCGTGCTGGTTGAGCAGCCCGACGAGCTCACGGCCGACCTGCCCGGTGAGGACCATCCGGACCACGTCCATGACCTCTGGCGTCGTGACCCGGAGGCCGCCCTTGAACTCGCTCTGCAGCCCGAGCCGTCCGAGCATCGCCTTGATCTGCGGGCCGCCACCGTGCACGACGACCGGGCGCAGCCCGGCGAAGCGCAGGAAGGCGATGTCCTGGGCGAAGGCCTTCTTGAGCGTGTCGTCGACCATGGCGTTGCCGCCGTACTTGACGACGACCAGAGCGTCGCGGAACCGCTCGAGCCAGGGCAGCGCCTCGACGAGGGTGGCTGCCTTGCCGGCGGCGACCCGGATGGCCGCGGCGTCGATGAGGCCACGGAGGTTCTGGTGCGACTGCGGTGTCATGTGCTGTAGGCCGAGTTCTCGTGGACGTAGTCGTGGGTCAGGTCGTTGGTCCAGATCGTCGCCGACTCTGCACCTGCGTGCAGGTCGACCAGGACATGGACCTCGCGCGGAGCAAGGTCGACCAGGGAGCGGTCCTCTCCCACTCCCCCGGCCCGGCACACCTGGACGCCGTTCATGGCGACGTCGAGGCGCATCGGGTCAAAGGTCGCCCCGGTGGTGCCGACGGCCGCCAGGACCCGGCCCCAGTTGGGGTCATTGCCGAAGATGGCGCACTTGAAGAGGTTGTTGCGGGCCACCGCACGCCCCACCTCGAGGGCGTCCTCGACCGATGCGGCGCCGCGGACCTCGATGGCGATGTCGTGGGCTGCGCCCTCCGCGTCGGCGATGAGCTGACGCGCGAGGCTGGCACACACCTGCGTCAGCGCGTCCGTGAGGGGCCCACGGTCCACCCGGACGCCGGAGGCTCCGGAGGCCAGGACGACCACCGTGTCGTTGGTCGACATGCACGCGTCGGAGTCGATGCGGTCGAAGGACAGGGCCGTAGCTGCCCGCAGGGCCCCGTCGAGGTCCGGCTGGCTGACGACCGCGTCGGTGGTGAGCACCACGAGCATCGTCGCCAGGGCCGGGGCGAGCATGCCCGCCCCCTTGGCGATGCCGGTGACGGACCAGCCGTCGCCGAGGTGGGTCGCGACCTTGTGCACCGTGTCCGTCGTCATGATCGCGACGGCGGCCGCCTCCAGCCCGTCCGGACTCAGCTCGCCTGCGGCGACATCGACGCCGGAGAGCAGCCGGTCCATCGGCAGCAGTTCGCCGATCAGCCCGGTCGAGCACACGACGACGTCGCCGGGCGAGATTCCGAGCACACCGGCGACGTGCTCGGCCGTGTGATGGGTGTCGGCGAACCCCTGTGGGCCGGTGCACGCGTTGGCGCCCCCCGAGTTGAGGACGACGGCATCGACGCGCCCGTCGGCCACCACCTGGCGGGACCACGTGACCGGGGCGGCCTCGACCCGGTTGGTCGTGAAGACCGCGGCAGCTGCATGGTCAGGGCCGTCATTGACCACCAGGGCGACGTCGGGGCGACCACTGGCCTTGAGGCCCGCCGTGACGCCGGCCGCGCGGAACCCGAGCGGCAGCCGGGGCTGGGCGGCGCTCACGGGGCCACTCCGGCGACGGGCAGCCCGGTCGTTTCCTCGAGCCCGAGGGCGAGATTGGCGCACTGAACCGCTGCCCCCGCTGTTCCCTTCGTGAGGTTGTCCACGGCAGCGACGACGACCACCCGGCCTGCGCGCTCGTCGACCGCGAGCTGGACGTGCACGTTGTTGCTGCCCAGGACATCAGCGGTCCGTGGCCACTGGCCCTCCGGCAGCAGATGGACGAAGGCCTCGTCGGCGTAGGCCTGCTCCCAGGCGGCCCGGACGGAGGCTGCTTCGGTGCCCGGAGCCAGCCGCGCCGTGCACGTCGCCAGGATGCCGCGGGCCATGGGTGCGAGGGTCGGCGTGAAGGAAACCGTGACCGTTGCACCGGCCGCACGTGAGAGGTTCTGCTCGATCTCGGGAGTATGGCGGTGGACGCCGCCGACGCCATAGGGACTCATCGAGCCCATCACCTCGCTGCCGAGGAGGTGTGGTTTGAGGCCCTTGCCGGCGCCGGACGTCCCCGAAGCGGCAACGACCACGACGTCATCGGGCGTCAGCGCACCCGCCGCCAAGCCCGGCGCGAGGGCCAGGGACACGGCGGTCGGGTAGCAACCGGGAACCGCGATCCGCCGGGCCCGGCCCAGCGCAGCCCGCTGCTTGGCGACCGGACCGGATCCGGTGAGGAGCTCGGGCATGCCGTAGGGCCAGGTGCCCGCATGGCTCGTGTCGTAGAACTCGCTCCACGCATCGGCTGACTCCAGCCGGAAGTCGGCGCCGCAGTCGATGACGACGACGTCGTCGCCGAGCTGCGCGGCGAGAGCCGCGGAGTGGCCGTGCGGCAACGCCAGGAAGACGACGTCGTGCCCGGAGAGCACGTCCACCGTGGTGTCCGCGAGTCGGCGTTCGCGCAGGGGGGTCAGGTGCGGATGGACCGCCCCGAGGAGCTCACCTGCATTGCCACCCGCCGTCACGGCGCCGATCTCGATGTGCGGGTGGGCGAGCAGGAGCCTGAGGATCTCGCCTCCGGCATACCCACTCGCCCCAGCCACTGCTGCCCTGATCACAATGCATGACTATACACGCTCATGCATATTTGTGCACCGCCCTGCTCAAGCGACACGCCCCCTTGTCCCCTGCTGGTGCCGGCTGTGACCGGGCCGAGCGGACGACGGGGGGGTGTGTTGCGTGAGTGGGGTTGGGGGTGGTGGGAGCGGGTGGTCAGCGCTGGACGGCGCCGACGGCTCGGGCCGCCTCCGCCACTGCGGCGTCCCGGAAACCGTTCACCTCATCCGTCGTCAGCGTCCGGTCGGCCGCTCGGAACGTGAGCCGATAGGCCAACGACCGGTGTCCCGCCTCGATCCGGTCGCCCTCGTAGACGTCGAACAGGGTCACCGACTCGAGGGACTCCCCCGCCCCCCGACGCAGCGCTGACTCGACGTCACCGGCAGGCACGTCGCTCCGGACCAGCAGGGCAATGTCGGTGAGGGCTGCCGGGAAGGTGGAGAACGGTGCCGCCTGCACGGCCCGGTCGCTGGCGGTAGTGAGGACGTCGACGTCGATCTCCGCGGCGACCGTCCTCGGGGGCAGGTCGAGCGCCGATAGTGCCTTCGGGTGCAGCTCTCCCGCGTGACCCACGAGGGTGCCATCGGTCAGCGTGATGCGGGCGCAGCGTCCGGGATGCCAGGGCGCATGGTCGGCATCAGCCGACACCACCACCGGGACCACGAGCGCGGCCGCGACCGCCTCGACGGCGGCGACCATGTCACTCCACTCGACCAGACGGCCGGAGCCCCACCAGCCGGCCTGCTCGGCCAGTCCGGTCGCGATGATCCCCACCCGGCGGGGCTGCGCCGGCACCGCGGCGTAGAGCTGCTCGAGCTCCGCCTCGGACGGGCGGTGAGCGACGCTCGGGAGCGGCGCCCGGCCCAGCGGCCCGCCGGGCCGGAAGACGAGGCCCATCTCGAAGAGGGCGACATCCTTCTGGCCGCGCGAGATGTTCCGCCGCAGCACGTCCACCAGGCTGCTCAGCACCGAGGTGCGCAGCAGCGGTCGTTCCTCCGAGAGCGGGTTGGCGAGCCGGACCGCGCGACGCCGGTCGTCATCGGCCGGCAGCATCAGCTGGTCGGCCAGCTCCGGGGCGACGAACGGGTAGCTGAGGACCTCGGTGAAGCCCGCCCCGGCCAGAGCGTCCGCCACGACCCGTCGGGTCTTCTGACCGTGGGTGAGTCCGCGTCCCTCAGTAGGGGTCGGCGTGATGGAGGGGATGTTGTTGTAGCCGTCGATCCGCGCGATCTCCTCGGCGTAGTCCGGCGCAGGAGAGTCGTTGACGAGGTCGGGTCGCCACGAGGGGGGCGTCACCTCGACATAGCGCTCGTCCTCGGTCTCGCGCACCTCCGCCCCCAGGTCACGCAGCACCTGCAGGACCCGCTCACGCGGGTAGTCCACGCCGACGATCCGGGACGGTTCGGCCAGCTCGAGCCGGAAGGCGTGCGGTCGGCTGGTGTGGTCGAGGTCCGTCACACCGGGGTCGATCTGGCCGCCCCCGTGCTCGACGAGCAGGCGGGCCGCCATCTCGGCCGCTGCTGCGGGGATCGCCGGGTCGACGCCCCGCTCGAAGCGCTTGGAGGCTTCGCTCACGAGCCGGTGGCGTCGAGACGTGCGGGCCACGGAAGTGGGGTCGAAGTGGGCCGCCTCGATGAGGACGTTGGTCGTCGTGGCGCTCACCTCGGACGAGGCGCCGCCCATGACACCCGCGAGGCCGAGAACCGTCTCGCTGCCACCTTCGCCACCTTCGCCACCTTCGCCACCGTCGCCGGCGTCGGTGATGAGCAGGTCCTCGGGGTCGAGCGTCCGCTCGACGTCATCGAGCGTGGTGAGCTTCTCCCCTGATCTGGCCCGTCGCACGACGATCGGACCGCCCAGCGTGTCCAGGTCGTAGGCATGCAGGGGCTGTCCCAGGGCCAACATGACGTAGTTCGTCACGTCGACGGCGAGCGAGATCGGCCGCATACCCATCTGGGCGATGCGCTTCTGCATCCACGCGGGAGACGGCGCGGCGGCGTCGACGCCACGCACGACCCGGGCCACGAAGCGGTCGCAGCCCGGGACGCCGTCGAGCGGAGCCTCGTCCCGGAGCACGACCGGGTGACCCGACTCGTTCGGCTGCGGCGTCTCGATCAGGGCCGGGTCGCGGAAGCCGCCGGCGGGGCTGCCCTGGCTGTGCCAGTACTCGCGAGCCAAGCCGCGCACCGAGAAGCAGTAGCCCCGGTCCGGGGTGACGTTGGCCTCGATCGTCTCCTCGCCCAGCCCGAGCAGCGCGATGGCGTCGTCGCCCGGCTTGACGTCGGCCACGTGCTCCTCGCCGAGGAGGCGCGGCAGCACGATGATGCCGGCGTGGTCGTGCCCGATGCCGATCTCGTCCTCGGCGCAGATCATCCCGTTGGACATCCGACCGTAGGTCTTGCGCGCCGTGATGTGGAAGCCGCCAGGGAGCGTGGCCCCGGGCAGGACCACGACGACGAGGTCGCCGACCTCGAAGTTGGTCGCCCCGCAGACGATCTCCTGGTGCCTGCCCTCCGTGACCATCTGGCCGTTCTGGCCGACGTCGACGACGCAGTACCTGATCGGCTTGCCGTTCTTCTGGATCGTCTCCTCGAACTCGAGGACGCGACCCACCACGAGCGGGCCGGTGATGTCACCGCCGTGGAGGTCCTCCTCCTCGAGCCCGACGGAGACGAGCGAGGCCGCGACGTCGACGCCCCTGGCGCCGGCCGCGAGGTCGGTGTACTCGGCAAGCCAGGTGAGTGGTGCGCGCATCTCAGACCTCCATCCCGAACTGGCGGGAGAAGCGGACGTCGCCCTCGACCATCTCGTGCATGCCCTGAACGCCGTGGCGCAGCATCAACGCCCTTTCGATACCGAGCCCGAAGGCGAAACCTGAGTAGACGTCCGGGTCGATGCCGCACGCCTGCAGCACCTTCCGGTTCACCATCCCCGAGCCCCCGAGCTCGATCCAGCCCGAGCCGCCGCAGGTCCGGCAGCCGTCCGGGCCCGGGTCGCCGTGACAGGCGAAGCACACGAAGTCGGTCTCCATCGACGGCTCCGTGAAGGGGAAGTAGGACGCCCGCACCCTGGTCCGCGTCCCCTCGCCGAACATGATCTTGACGAAGGCATCGATCGCCCCGCGCAGATGCGCCATCGTCAGACCCTTGTCGACGGCCAGGCACTCGATCTGGTGGAAGACCGGAGTGTGCGTCGCGTCGAGGTCGTCGGTGCGGTAGACCTTGCCCGGCGCCACGATGTAGATCGGCGGGTCCTCCCGCAGCATCGTCCGGATCTGCACCGGGGACGTGTGCGTGCGCAGGACGAGACCCGAGTCCACCGGGTCGAGGAAGAAGGTGTCCTGCATCTGGCGCGCCGGGTGGTCGGGGCCGAGGTTCAGGGCGTCGAAGTTGAGCCACTCCGCCTCGAGCTCCGGGCCCTCGGCCACCTCCCAGCCCATCCCGACGAAAGCGTCGACCAGACGCTGCGCCACCAGCTCGATCGGGTGCCGGGCCCCGAAGGGACGTCGCACGACCGGCATCGTGACGTCGACGCGCTCCTCGACGAGGATCCGCTCGTCGCGCTCGGCCTCGAGCTCGGCCTGGCGGGTGGCCAGCGCAGCGCCGACCCGACCCCGCGCCTGCCCCACCCGCTTGCCGGCCTCGGCCTTGGCGCTCGGCGGCAGGGCGCCGATCTCACGATTGGCCAGCGCGAGCGGACTCCTCTCGCCCTGGTGCGCGATGCGCACGGCCTTGAGGTCATCGAGGCTCGCGGCCGCCGCAATCGCAGTGAGGGCGTCCGCGACCGCCGCGTCGACGTTCTCCGGGTCGAGGGCGGACACCTCGACGGGGTCGTAGTTCGTGTTGGGTCCGGACATGTCTCGGCGTTCGCTGCTCTCGCTCGGCTGGTCTGGGGCCTGCTCTGGTCACGGCCGGCCGCCATCGCGAGGACGGCGGCCCGGGCCCAGTCTAGAGGCGGCGCGGATCGCCGACCGCGCACGTCAGGGCAGCGCGACCGCCTCCGGCACCCCACCCGGCAGCCGCACCGCGAAGCGGGCACCGCCGGCCGGCGCCGACTCGACCGTCACCGTCCCACCGTGCGCCTCGACGAGGCCACGGACGACGTAGAGACCCAGCCCGGTCGTCGACCCGTCCGAGCCGCGCCAGAAACGTCCGAAGACCTTCTCCCGGTCCTCCTCGGGGATTCCCTCTCCCTCGTCGTCGACGCGCACGACCACCCACTCGCCGTCGGTTCCGTCCAGGTCGAGCGTCACGGTGACCGGCGGCTCACCGTGCCGCAGCGCGTTCTCGATGAGGTTGAAGAACACCTGCTGGAGACGATCGACGTCGGCCCACACCTCGGGCACGCCGTGCTGCTGTGCCGCCGACCCCAGGCTCAGGACGACCTGGCCAGTGGTGCGGCCCAGCTCGTGGCGTCCGACGTGCGCAGAGAGGACCTCCCCCAAGTCGACCGGTGCGAGGCGCAGGCTGAGGTTGTCGGAGTCGAGGCGGGAGATGTCGAGCAGCTCGGTGATCAGTCGGGTGAGTCGGCTCGCGTCCGACTCGATCGTCTCGATCATCAGGCGCTTCTGCTCGTCGGTGAAGCGGTCCCATCGCCGCAGGAGACTGCTCGTGAACCCGGTGACCGACGTGAGCGGCGCCCGCAGCTCGTGCGCAACGGTCGACAGCACGGTGGCCTGTTCTCGTTCGGCGCGAAGCCGAGCCTCGGCGTCCCGGAGACCGAGGAGCGCCCGTTCGACGTGCCCGTCGGCCGAGCGGACATAGCGCGCTGTGACGAGGACGTCGCGTCCGTCCGGGCCGACGACGAGCTTCTCGCGGCGTCGGGTGCGCGTCCCAGGGGAGTCCCACGGGCCTGCGTGCTGCCACCAGTCGCGGCCGTACTTGTCCGACAGCGGCAACGCCTCGGTGGCCGGTCTCCCCACGAGGAGGTCGACCTCGCACCGGAGGATGCGGCAGGCCTCCTGGTTGACGAAGCGGATGATGCCGTCACCCCCGACGACCACCAGTCCATCCGGAAGGAGCTCACCGAGCGCGGCCGGCGTCGCGAGCGAGGTCGGTGAGTCAGGAAGGGCCGCCACCTGACTGTCGTCACGTGAGCCCATGGTTCGAAGGATAACCACGCGTACCCGCTCGAAGGGAAGATGCGACGGAGCGCGCCCGCCTTCGGCCAACGCTCAGCGAGCGGCCCCGCGCGCCCCTGCGGAGGCATAGAGACACAAGGTCGCGGCCATCGCCAGGTTCAAGGACTCGGCATGCCCGTGGATCGGCACCCGGACCACCTCGTCGCAGGCGTCCCGAACCGCGGCCTCGAGTCCCCAGGCCTCGTTGCCCATGACCCACGCATGCGCCCCCGTCAGGTCGACATCCGGGAGGAGCGTCTCACCGGCGCCGTCGGCCGCGAGCAACCGGACCCCACGAGCGCGCAGGCCCTCGAGGAGGGCAGGGATGGGCACCCCCGTGACGACGGGCAGGTGCCACAGCGACCCGACGGTGGAGCGGACGACCTTGGGGCTGCGAACGTCCACGCTCGAGTCGCTCACCACGACGAGGTCGGCCCCGGCTGCGTCGGCACCGCGGATGACGGTCCCCGCGTTGCCGGGGTCGCGGACGTTCGTCAGGACACAGACGACCGCGTCGGGCGGGAGGGCCGCGAGGGCGGCGTCGAACGCAGGCTCAGCCCAGCGGCATACGGCAACGAGCCCCTGGGGGTGCTCCGCGTCGCACATCGCGTCGAGGACCTCCGGCGTCACCTCGTGCACGAAGAGGCGCGCCACGCGGGCTGCCTCGACGATCTCGGGGTGGCGCTCGGCACCGTCCGGGGTCACGTAGACGTCTCGGACGTGCTCGGGCGCGAAGCGCACCGCCTCCCGGACGGACTGGGGGCCCTCGGCGAGGAACTCCCCGGTCCGGGAACGCACGGAGCGCCGGGACAGCGCCCGCACTGCCCGAACGCGATCAGATCGCGGGTTCGTCAGCACGGGGTGTCCCGGCGCTCGAGGATGTGTGCCGGTCAGGCAGCGCCCTCGGCGGCCTTCTCGGCCACCGGGACGTTCGCGCGGGAGACCTCGACGAGCGCGGCGAACGCCGGCGCGTCGTTGACGGCAAGGTCGGCGAGGATCTTGCGGTCGACCTCGACACCGGCAGCCTTGAGGCCCTGCATGAACCGGTTGTAGGTCATGCCGTTGGCGCGGGCCGCGGCGTTGATCCGCTGGATCCACAGGCGACGGAAGTCGCCCTTCTTCGCGCGCCGGTCGCGGTAGGCGTAGCCGAGCGAGTGGGTGACCTGCTCCTTCGCCTTGCGGTAGAGCCGGGACCGCTGACCGCGGTAGCCGCTCGCGCGCTCCAGGACGACGCGACGCTTCTTCTGGGCGTTGACCGCCCGCTTCACGCGTGCCACGTGAATACTCCTTCGTTACTTGAACACACTTGGTGCTGCTGGCCTTGGCCGAGACCCGCCGGGTCCCGCCCGCTCAGCGCGATGCTGGTGGGGTGGCGTCCCGGCTCACTTGCCGAGGAGCTTCTTGACCTTCTTGGCGTCCGCCGGGGCGACCTCGACGTCGTTCGCGATGGAACGCATCTTCTTGCTCGACTTGTGCTCGAGCAGGTGGCGGCCGCCGGCCTGCTCACGCATGACCTTGCCGGTGCCGGTCAGGCGGAAGCGCTTCTTCGCACCGCTGTGCGTCTTCATCTTCGGCATGATCGCCGATCTCCTTCGTGTCGTGCCAGGCGTACGAGGACGTACGTGGACTCTCGGGGTGGCGTCGCGTGGGCGGGCCACCGGGGTGGAACGTCTGTGGGGGTCACTCGGCAGCGGGCGCTGCCGACTCCTCGACTGGTGCCGGTGCGTCGGCGCTCGCGTCGTGGGTCGCCTCGGCCGCACTGCGGTCGCGGGCCCGGCGCTGCTCGGCCTTGGCCTCGGCCTTCTTCTTCGTCGGGCCGATCACCATGATCATGTTGCGGCCGTCCTGCTTCGGGGCGGACTCGACGTAGCCGAGCTCGGCGATGTCGTCCGCGAGCCGCTCGAGCAGACGGCGACCCAGCTCGGGGCGCGACTGCTCTCGACCGCGGAACATGATCGTCACCTTGACCTTGTCACCGGCCTTGAGGAACCGCTCGACGTGGCCCTTCTTGGTGCCGTAGTCGTGCGGGTCGATCTTCGGACGGAGCTTGATCTCCTTGATGACCGTGTTGACCTGGTTCTTGCGCGCTTCCCGCGCCTTCATGGCGGCTTCGTACTTGAACTTGCCGAAGTCCATGAGCTTGGCGACCGGCGGCTTGGCCATGGGGGCCACCTCGACGAGGTCGAGGTTCGCCTCCTCGGCCAGACGGAGCGCGTCCTCGACGCGAACGATGCCGACCTGCTCACCATTGGGGCCAACCAAGCGCACTTCCGGGACCCGGATGCGCTCGTTGATGCGAGGCTCGCTGATGTGGTGCTCCTAAGTTCGATTGACAGACTGACCTGACTGACCGACCGCCGAAAAAGGAAAAGGCTCCCCGCGAGTGCACGAGGAGCCCAAGGTGTCGTATGCCGCTGAGTTGCCTTCACGACCTACGGCGCGGTCCCGTCCCTCCCGAGGGAGCGACACGCACCGCGCGGACCTGGACCCGGCGACCTGCTGGTCGACGCGGGTGGAAGCGAGCTTCTCTTGCACGTCGTCCGCCCGCTTGCGTGGGAGGACGACTGGTCAGTGCTCAAGACTACCAGTCGGCACGCCCTGGACCGAATCGGTCGGGCCGGCGCCCGCGGTCGGGTCGTCCGGACCGGCCTGCCGGACGGAGATCATCCAGCCGACGAGTGCGACCGTGACACCGACCGCCGACACCGCGAGGAAGCCCCACTGCCAGCCGCCGTGGTCGATGGCGAAACCCGCGAAGGGCGCCCCCAGGGCGGAGCCCGCCGTCATCGCGGACCCGTGCCACCCCATCATCTCGCCTCGTGAGCGCTCCGGGACGAGACGACTCAGCTGCTCGACCGTCGCCGTGATGGTCGGCGCGCAGAGGATGCCACAGACCGTGATGAGGACCGCGAAGCTCGGCACTCCCGTCGCCAGCGCGACCGGGGCAGTGGTCAGGGCGAGCCCGCCGAGCAGCCAGAAGACCGAGAAGGAGCGGTGCCAGGCGCCGTAGGCAAGTCCCCCGAACAGGGAGCCGGCCCCCCACAGCGCGAGGACCCAGCCGATGGACTCGGGCCGCTCGAAGTCGCGCAGCGCGGCCACGACCCCGACGTCGGTCCCGGTCAGCACGACCGTCGTGGCCGCTGCGGCGAGGTAGACGACCGCGACGGGGGCGGTGATGAAGCCTCGAACGGCCCGCTGGGGCGCCTCGGCCGGGCCGAGCTCGGCTCCCTGCCTCGTTGAGCCCTCGCTCGAGGAGGCGGCCGAGGTGAGCGCCGGGTTGACCACCCAGATGGCGAAGCCCGCTGCCGCCGCGGCCATCTGAAAGAGGAAGAGCGCCCAGCCGGTGTTCCACGACGTCGCCGCCCACACGCCGAGAGCGGGCCCGGCCATGAAGGACAGCTCGGTCGCCGCGGAGTCGAGGGACAGCGCGGTCCGCCGCTGCTCGACCGGCGTCGAGCGCAGGATCACCTGACGCAGGATCGAGAAGGTCGGCACGACGAAGAGTCCGGCCAGCGCGGCCAGCGCGATCAGTGCCGCGTAGTCGACCCAAGGGGCGATCGACCAGCAGGCGACCTGCACGATGATCGAGGGGCCGACCGTGCGACGAAGACCGATGCGGTCGAGCAGCCGTCCGCGCCAGGGCCCGGAGATCGCCACGGCGACCGTGGAGGCAGCGGTGACCAGCCCGGCCTGGCCGTAGCTGCGCCCGAGTGCTGTCACGACGTGCAGGGTGAGCAGGACCATCCCGGCGAACATCGGCACGCGGACGAAGAGGCCCAGCACCAGGACGCGCCGGGTGTCCCGGATCGCCAGCACGTCCCGATAGCCACCCACGTTCATGAGACCAGCGAACCACCTCACAGCGACGACCTGCACCCGAATTTCGATATCGAAGATATCTCTTGGCACCCCATCGGCCCCGGGGTGACTCCTAGATCACAGCCCATCCTCAGCCAAGGCCTTGTGAGCGGCAGGGAACAGGAGTTGGGTGGGGTCATGGCGAGACAAACCGGCAGATCAGACCTTCCTGCGGCTCCCAACCCCGCCTCGCCGCAGGACATCCGCAACGTCGTGCTCGTCGGACCCGGCGGGGCCGGCAAGACGGCTCTCTTCGAGGCCCTCGTGGCCGCGCGCGTGCCCGGACAGCGCCTCTCGGCGAACGGACACGTGCGCACCTCGACCCTCACGGCCGCCTCGTTCGACTCGAACGGTACGACCCTCAACCTGCTCGACACACCGGGCTACCCCGACTTCGTCGGCGACCTCCGAGCCGGGCTGCGTGCTGCCGATGCCGCCGTCTTCGTCGTCTCCGGGGCCGACGAGATCGACCGGCCCGTCTCGCTCCTCTGGCGGGAGTGCGCCGCCGTGGGCATGCCCCGAGCCGTTGTCGTGACTCACCTCGACCAGCCCCGTGCCGACTTCGGCGCCACCGTGGAGACGTGCCGGCGCACCTTCGGCGACGCCCGCGCCACGCACTGGCCGGTCATCGAGGACGGGCAGCTCGCCTCGGTCGTCGGCCTCATCACGGGCTCCGACGACAGCCTGTCGACCGACGAGCACCAGGACGCGCGACACGCCCTCATCGAGTCGGTGATCGAGGAGTCCGAGGACGCGACGCTGCTCGACCGCTACCTCGAGGGCGAGGACATGGACCCCGCCGCGATCCTCGAGGACCTGCGCACCGCCATCGTCCGCGGCACGTTCTTCCCGATCCTGCCCGTGTCCCCGCTGACCGGTGCCGGTGTCGACGAGCTGTTGACGCTCATCGAGCAGGCCTTCCCGGACCCGACGGTCCACCCCCTTCCGGCGGTGACCACTCCGGCCGGCGGAGCCATCAACGACGTCAGGTGCGACCCGAACGCCCCACTCGTGGCCGAGGTGGTCCGGACGACGACGGACGCCTACGTCGGGCGACTGTCCCTCGTGCGGGTCTTCTCCGGCACCCTGCGAGTCGATGACACCGTGCACGTGTCGGGGCACATGGGCGACTTCGTGGGCCACGAGGTCGCGGGTCACCCGTCGCACGACGACGACGAACGCGTCGGACCACTGGCAGCGCCGTTCCTCGACTCGCACCGTCCCCGTGGGACCGCGATCGCCGGCGACATCGCGCTGGTCTCGAAGCTGACCCGGGCCGAGACGTCCGACACGCTGTCGTCCCAGGACCGGCCGGCCGTCGTCGCGCCGTGGCTCCTACCCGAGCCGCAGCTGCCCATCGCGATCCGGGCCGTGACGAAGTCCGACGAGGACAAGCTGGCGGGCGCGCTCCAGCGGCTGGTGGCCGAGGACGTGACGGTGCGCATGGAGCACGCAAGCGAGACCGACCAGGTCGTCCTCTGGACGATGGGCCAGGCGCATGTCGACGACCTCATCGCCCAGCTGTCCGAGCGCTACGGCGTCTCGGTCGAGGCCGAGCCCTATCGGACCGCGCTGCGCGAGACCTTCATCCGCAAGGTGGCGGTGCAGGGTCGCCACGTCAAGCAGTCGGGCGGGCATGGGCAGTACGCCGTCTGCCAGATCGAGATCGAGCCGCTCCCCCGCGGAGCCGGCTTCGAGTTCGTCGACAAGGTCGTGGGCGGCTCGGTGCCGCGGCAGTTCATCCCCTCCGTGGAGAAGGGTGCCCGGGCGCAGCTCGAGAAGGGGCTGCTGACCGGTCACCCGGTGGTGGACGTGCGGGTCACCCTCGTCGACGGCAAGGCCCACTCGGTCGACTCGTCTGACGTCGCCTTCCAGACGGCGGCGGCACTGGCCCTGAAGGAGGCCGCGAACGAGTCCACCGTGGCCCTGCTCGAGCCGATCGACAAGGTCGACATCACCATCGCCGACGAGTACCTCGGGGCCGTCATGGCGGACCTGCGCGGTCGTCGCGGTCAGGTGGTCGGCACGGAGCCGGGCGAGGAACAGGGCTGGACGGTCGTCCACGCCGAGGTCCCCGCCTCGGAGCTGTCGCGGTATGCGATCGACCTGCGGTCCGTGTCGCACGGCACCGGGTCGTTCGTCCGTGAGCCGGTCCGGCACGACCTCATCCCGCCGGACAAGGCCAAGGAGCTGCTCAAGACCTGACGTCCCGTCGAGAGAGCAGTTCGTCCGGTCAGCGGGCGCCGAGCGCGCCCGACCGACCGGACGAACTGCTTTCTCGAGCAGATGGGTGGCGCTCAGGG
>NZ_JAPFQL010000084.1 GCF_028446585.1 Intrasporangium calvum | reverse complement strand
GGCCGGCCCGGAGGGGCGCACCGCACTCGGCATCATCCTCACGCTCGACCACGACTTCCCCGCCAAGGTGACCATCAATGCGGGCGAGGTCGGCGGCCCCTCGGCGGGGCTGATGTTCGCCCTGGGCATCTACGACAAGCTCACGCCCGGGTCGCTCACCGAGGGTCAGGACGTCGCCGGCACCGGCACCATCGACGACGCCGGTGACGTGGGACCCATCGGCGGCATCAAGCAGAAGATGGCGGGCGCCCGGGGCGGCGGCTCCGAGTACTTCCTCGCGCCGGTGGAGAACTGCCCGGAGGTCAGCGGCAACGTCCCGTCCGGCCTGCAGGTCTTCGCCGTCGACACGTTCGACGACGCGCTGGCGGCCGTCGAGGGCATCGCCTCCGGCCGCACCTCCGGTCTCGGGCGCTGCTGACCCTCGGGGCTAGTCCTCGAAGGTCGCCCTCAGGGCGGCAACGAGACCGGGGGCGATGTCCTTGCCGGTCGCGACCGCGTCGTCCGAGTCGTGGGCGCGCTGGCGCAGCAGGCAGATCGAGGAACCGTCTCGAAGGACCGCCACGAGGAGCCGGACGTCCTGACGGTCCGGGTGTGCGGCCAACGCCTCCACGGCTGACTCCGACCGTTGCGGCAGGTCGCGCTCGGCGTCGGGCGGCACGACGATCCGCTCGATGGCAAAGGCGCAACCGTCGACCTCGTCCGGCCAGGCGATTCGACCGAGCAGGGTCTCCAAGGACGACGTCGCCGGAAGGCCCTCCTGCTCGATCGCCGTGAGGGCGCCCGGGGCCAGGTCGGCAGGGCCCATCTGCGCGCGCAGGTGCGGCTCCCGGTCCAGGACGGCGGCCGTGCGCACCAGCGCGAAGAGGCGGGCCGGCTGGTCCCAGCCGGAGGCCGCCACGTGGCGCTCGGTGTCGAGGGCCGCCACGGTCAAGGGGTCGGCGGTGACGGACTGGACCGGCTGTTCTTCCACCCACCCATCCAACCACCTCGGGGGAGCGGACCCGGGGAGCCAGCCCAGCGGCATACGGCCTCATCGCCGGAAGGGGACGCCCGAGCGCGGTGCGAGCGTGGCCGACCGAAGACCCGCAGCCCCTTCGGGTTATCGTTGCCGCAAGCGGTACTTCGCGACGGCGAGTCCCGGCCGGCCCCAGCATCTCGAGGCGACGCAACGTGAGCGACAGCGACTTCGGCCCACCCAAGGGCCCCTTTGGTGACGGCGGCGAGCAGGCGGCTGCTCGACGAGCGGCACCCCTGCCCCCCAACCGCAGCCCCCTCATCACGGCGCTCGTCGTCGCCGGAGCCCTGCTGCTCGTCGTCGCCACCCTGGCGACGTTCTGGACCGAAGTGCTCTGGTACCAGTCCGTCGACTTCTCGTCGGTCTTCGCCACGCAACTGGTGACGAAGCTCGTCCTCGGACTCGTCGGCGGTCTCTTCACCGCAGCCGTGGTGTGGTCGAGCATCCACGTCGCGTTCCGCAACCGGCCGATCTACGCGCCATCGCCCGAGACCCAGGCGATGGAGCACTACCGCCAGCTCGTCGAGCCGATGCGCAAGACCGCCACCGTCGCCGCGCCGCTCGCGATCGGTCTCTTCGCGGGGCTGTCGGCCGCGACGCAGTGGGACACGTTCCTGCTCTGGCGCAACGGCACCCCGTTCGGCACGACCGACCCGGAGTTCGGCCTCGACATCGGCTTCTTCGTCTTCGACCTGCCCTGGATCAACTTCATCGTCTCGTTCCTGACGATGGTCCTCGTCCTCGGCTTCATCGCGGCCGCGTTCACGCACTACCTCTACGGCGGCATCGTCGCGGCGCAGAAGACCCGCTCGACGCAGGCCGCCCGGGTGCACCTGTCGATCATCGCGGCGGCGCTGGTGCTCGTCCGCGCCGTCGCGTTCTGGGTCGACCGCTACAACCTCGCCAACGCCCAGTCGACCCGGATGACCGGCATCCAGTACACCGAGGCGCACGCCGTCATCCCGACCAAGGGGATTCTGGCGATCGCCGCCCTGATGTGCGCCGGTATGTTCCTCAGCACCATCTGGACGCGGTCCTGGCGACTGCCGCTCGTCGGCGTGGCGGTCCTCGCGGTCGTCGTGGTGGCCGTCGGCGGCATCTACCCGGCCCTGGTCCAGTCGCTCAAGGTGCGGCCCTCCGAGAAGAACCTCGAGATCCCCTACATCGAGCGCAACATCGAAGCGACCCGACAGGCGTACGGCTTCGACGACGTCAAGGTCGAGAAGTACGACACGACCGCGACGGCGAGTCCGGGACAGCTGCGCAACGACGCAGCCACCGTCCCGGGCATCCGCCTGATCGACCCCAACGTCGTCAGCCCGACGTTCAAGCAGCTCGAGGCGTCGAAGGGCTACTACCAGTTCGCGGACGTGCTCGACGTCGACCGCTACAACCTCAACGGCACCCTCACCGACACCGTCATCGCGGTCCGCGAGCTCGACCTGACCGGCGTCCCCGACGGCCAGCGCAACTGGCTCAACGACCACACCGTCTACACGCACGGCTACGGCGTCGTCGCCGCCAAGGGAAACACCCGCGAGGACGACGGCCGCCCGACCTTCTTCGAGTCCCAGATCGGCACCAGCGGAGTCCTGGGCAAGTACGAGCCGCGCATCTACTTCGGTGAGTCCTCGCCTCAGTACTCCATCGTCGGAGCCGGCAAGAAGGAGTTCGACTACCTGTCCGAGGGCAACCAGCAGGTGACGAACAGCTACGCCGGCATCGGTGGCGTCGAGCTCGACGCCATGCGCCGGCTCGCCTACGCCTTCAAGTACCGGGAGATCAACTTCCTGCTGTCCGATGCGGTCACCAACGACTCGCGTCTGCTCGACCACCGCACACCACGCGAGCGCGTCGAGCGGGTGGCCCCGTGGCTCACCCTCGACGGCAACGCCTACCCCGTGGTCGTCGACGGGCGGGTCAAGTGGGTCATCGACGGCTACACGACGACCGACATGTATCCCTACTCGCAGATGGCGACGCTCGACTCGGCGACGTCGGACGCCGTCACCCGGACCCGGGACTCCGTCCAGGCGATCCGCGCCGGTCAGATCAACTACGTCCGCAACTCCGTCAAGGCCACCATCGACGCCTACGACGGGACGGTGACCCTCTACCAGTGGGACGAGCAGGACCCGATCCTCGCGGCCTGGATGAAGATCTTCCCGGATGCGGTGAAGCCGATGAGCGAGATCAAGGGCTCTCTGATGGAGCACCTGCGCTACCCGGAGGACCTGTTCAAGATCCAGCGACAGCTGCTGACGAAGTACCACGAGACGGACGCCTCGTCCTTCTACGGTGGCCAGACCTTCTGGCGCGTGCCGCTCGACCCCACGCGGGGCGCCAACGCCGAGCAGTCGCTCCTCCAGCCGCCGTACTACCTGTCGCTGGCGATGCCGGGGCAGCAGGAGCCGGCCTTCTCGCTCACGTCGACCTTCATGCCCGTCGGCGACCGCAACCTGCTCACCGGCTTCCTCGCCGCCGACGGAGACGCCGGCTCCGAGGACGGCAAGCGGGCCCCCGGCTACGGCCAGCTCCGGTTGCTGGAGCCGACGAGCACCACGGTCAAGGGCCCAGGGCAGGTCTACAACGACATGCGGTCGTCGCAGGTGTCCTCGACGGACTCCGGCTTCGGCACCCTCGCGCAGTTCATCTCGACCACGGCGTTGCAGGGAGCGGAAGTCACGTTCGGCAACCAGCTGACCCTGCCGGTCGGTGGTGGTGTGCTCTACGTCCAGCCGATCTACGTCCAGGCCTCAGGCGCGGGCGCCTATCCGAGACTGTCCGCGGTGGCCGTGTCCTTCGGCGAGAAGATCGCCTGGGCCGGCTCGCTCGACGATGCCCTCAACGACCTCTTCGGCGGGTCGTCCGGGGCGGCTGCCGGTGACCAGGGCACGGACACGCCCGTGACACCCGGCGGCACACCGGGGACGACGCCGACACCGTCCCCGTCCGGCAGCCCGAGCCCCAGCGCCTCGTCCCCGTCGCCCACGGGGACACCGGACGCAGACGCACTGCGGCAGGCGCTCGCCGATGCTGACGCGGCGTTCCGCGCCGGTGAGGAGGCGCTGCGCAACGGCGACTTCGCTGCCTACGGTGAGGCTCAGGAGCGACTCAAGGAGGCGCTGTCGCGGGCGGCTGCCGCCGCCCCCGACAAGGGCTGACACCAGGGCTGACACGAGGGCTGAACAGCCAGCAATCGGGCACCTGCGACGTCCTTCCGAGGCGCTGCAGGTGCCCGATTTGGTCCTCTGGAGGGATTCACGTAAGGTTGGTTTCACCGACGCGGGGTGGAGCAGCTCGGTAGCTCGCCGGGCTCATAACCCGGAGGTCGCAGGTTCAAATCCTGCCCCCGCTACTGATTTCAGGCCCGGAGATCTCGATCTCCGGGCCTGAAATGCATTCAGGGCCGAGCCTCAGGGGCGAATGGCGGTCCGCGGCAGGTCGAACCACCGGAGGTGGTCGAAGTCCGCGCTGACGCTCGCGGCGTCGTCGCACGGCGGGACGGCGTCGCGCAGGATCTGGGCGCCCTGCTCGAGGTAGCCCGCCAAGGCGGACTCAGGGGCGCGCTCGCTGAAGTTCGGATACGTCATCCGCCCACCCTCGAACTGGACCTGAGCCAGGCGCAGGGGCGGCTCGACCGGACCGCGCCGGTGCGTCCAGCGGCCCGAGGCTGGGTCGAAGTCGTAGTCACCGAGCAGCCGCCAGCCGTCGCGGGCCACCAGCCGCACCGCCTCGATGATGTAGTCGACCACGGTGTCAGAGACGAAGTAGTTGAGGTTGACCCGCACCCAGCCCGGTTTGATGCCCTCGCACCCGCCGGTGATCTGGCGCTCGAGCTCGTGGGAGCGTTCGGGGTCGATGCCCAGGAGGGCGTGCCCGTAGGGTCCGGCGCACGAGCAGCCGCCGCGAGCCTGGATCCCGAAGAGGTCGTTGAGGAGGGCGACGACGAAGTTGTGGTGCAGGAAGAAGCGACCCCCCTCGCCGTCGCGGTGCACGACGAAGGAGAGGATGGACAGACGCTCGGTGTCGAGGTTGCCGAGGATCTCGATCGTCGGCTCACTCGACCAGGCCGCGACCGCCCGACGAAGGAAGCGCTCCTCCCGCGCGCGGATCACGTCGACGCCGACGGCGGACTTGAGCCGGAAGACGAGACCGGCCCGGATCGCCTCGATGATGGCGGGGGTGCCTCCTTCCTCCCGGTGGGCCGGGTCCGTGAGGTAGTCGTGCGAGTCGGGATTGACGTAGGCGACTGTCCCCCCGCCGACGACGTCGGGCACACGGTTGGTCAGCAGCTCCTGACGCACGACGAGGACGCCGGGGGTGCTCGGACCGCCGATGAACTTGTGAGGGCTGAGGAACACGGCGTCCTTGCGGGCCGAGTCCCGAGTGCCTGGTGTGCCGCCGTACATCGTGATGTCGACATAGGGGCCGGCGGCAGCAAAGTCCCAGAAGGCGAGGGCGCCGTGCTCGTGGAGGAGGGTGGAGATGGCGTCGGTGTCGGTGAGGATGCCGGTGACGTTGCTCGCCGCGGAGAAGGACCCGATCTTCAGCGGCCGGTCGGCGTGCTGGTCGAGGAGCGCCTCGAGGGCGCTCAGGCTGATGTGGCCGTCGTCGTCCTGGGGCACGACGACGACGTCTGCGACGCACTCGCGCCAGGACAGCTCGTTGGAGTGGTGCTCGTAGGGTCCGATGAACACGACCGGCCGCTCGGCCTCCGGCACGAGTCGGCTCGCGTGCCAGCGGTCCTCGAACGCCGACGGCACGCGCAGGCCGAGGATGCCGATGAGCTTGTCGATCGCTCCCGTGCACCCGGACCCGGCGAAGATGACGACGGTCTCGTCGTCCCCCCCGACGGCGTCCCGGATCGTCCGGCGCGCGTCCTCGCGCAGCCGAGTGGTCTGGAGGCCGGTGCCGGAGGACTCCGTGTGCGTGTTGGCGTAACGGGGCAGGACCTCATCACGGATGAAGTCCTCGATGAAGGTGAGGGCCCGGCCTGACGCCGTGTAGTCGGCGTAGGTGACGCGGCGCGGACCGTAGGGGCCCGGAAGGACCTGGTCGTCGCCGATCACGGAGTCGCGGATCGTGGTGAGCAGGTCGGGGTCGCGGGCGTCGTCGTCCATCAGCCCAGCATATGCCAATGTTATGATGAGTCAGTTATTGATAACAGAACCTTTGGTCATGGATCATGCCATCGATCCAGTTCGGTGTGCCCGTCACATAGGGTCGTGCCGTGACGTCGATCGCGTACCCCCTCGTCGAGCGGACTCTTCCCAATGGCCTGCGGGTCATCGTCTCCGAGGACCATGCCGTCCCCAACGTGGCGGTCAACCTGTGGGTGGGCGTCGGCTCACGCCACGAGAGCCCCGGCCGCACCGGTTTTGCGCACCTGTTCGAGCACCTGATGTTCCAGGGGAGTCGCAACGTCGCCTCCGGCGAGCACTTCAGCGCCCTGATGAATGAAGGCGCTCGCCTCAACGCGACGACCTGGTTCGACCGGACGAACTACTTCGAGACGATCCCTGTCGGCGCCCTCGACCTGGCCCTCTGGCTGGAGGCCGACCGTCACGGCTACCTCCTCGACGCGGTGACGCAGGAGAACCTCGACAACCAGCGGGACGTGGTGAAGGAGGAGAAGCGCCAGAGATACGACAACGTGCCCTACGGCCAGGCCCTCATCGACATCTACGCGACCGTCTTTCCGGCCGACCACCCCTACCACCACCCGACGATCGGGTCGATGGAGGACCTCGACGCGGCCACGCTGGAGGACGTCCACGAGTTCTACCGGGCGCACTACGGCCCCAACAACACCGTCCTGACGCTGGTCGGTGACATCACGCCCGAGCAGGGGTTCGAGGCGGCCGAACGCTACTTCGGAGGGCTGCCTCCCATCGAGCTCCAGCAGCGGGAGCGGCTGCCCCAGCTGCGCCCCCTCGCGGAGCCGGTGCGGCTCGATCGCCCCGGCGACGTGCCCAACGACCGGATCTACATCTCCTTCCGCCTGCCCGTCGATACGACACCGGAGTACCACGCGTGCTCGATCGCCGTCGACGTGCTGAGCGGCCTCGCCAGCTCACGACTGATGCGCCGTCTCGTGCGGACGGACGAGACGGCGACCTCGGTGTCCGGATGGACGATGGGCCTGGTCGACGGCGTCGGGCTGGGCACCCTCACCGTGGACATCGCTGCCGGAGCCGATCCGGAGGGCGTCGAGGCGACCGTGTGCGAGGAGCTTGCCCGGTTCATCACCGAGGGGCCGGACGAGGGCGAGCTCGAGTCGGTCATCGCCGACACGGAGCGCTCCTGGCTGAGCGCCCTCGCGAGCATCGAGGAGCGAGCCGACCACATCAGCCACCATGCGCTGCTGAGCGGGGACCCGGCCTACATCAACACCTTCGTCGACCAGGTCAAGGCGGTCACCGCGGCACAGGTCCGGCAGGCCGCACAGGACTGGCTCGACCCGGACACTCGCGCGGTGGTGCGGTATCTCGCCGAGGACGAGGCGGAGGTGGCGGCATGACGAGCAACGCCAGGCCCAGCGTCGCCATGCCGCCGCAGTGGTCCTTCCCGGACGCTGAGACGCGTGACCTGCCCAACGGCCTGCGTCTCGTCACCTACGACGTGCCGGGCCAGTACGTCATCTCGGTCCGCCTCGGGCTGCCCGTGCCGATCAACGCCGAGCCGCGTGATCTCGAGGGCGTCGCCACGATCATGGCGCGCACCATGGACGAGGGCACGCTCCACCACTCGGCGGAGGAGTTCGCGCGGCTGTTGGAACGCAAGGGAATCAGCTACGGCGCGGGGATCAGCGAGGCCGGGCTCACCCTCGACCTCGACGTCGTCAAGGGCAACCTCGCTCCGGCGCTGGACCTGCTCCGCCAGATCCTCACGGAACCTGCCTTTCCCGACAACGAGGTGGCCCGGCAGGTGCGCACCCGCCTCGCCGAGATCGACCAGGAGCGGTCCATCCCGGGGCATCGGGCGGCGCTGGAGTTCGTGTCGACCTTCTTCGCCGCGGACGAGCGAGGCTCGCGGCCGACCGGCGGCTCCCGCGACACCGTCTCTCGCGTCACGCGCGAGGACGTCGTGGCCTTCCACGAGGCGCACGTCACGGCCGCGGGGACGACCGTCGCGGTGGCCGGTGACCTTGCTGGTCTCGACATCCACGCACTCTTCGACGAGGCGCTCGGTGGCTGGCGCCGCGGCGCCGACCGTCCCTCGTCGCTGAGTCGCGAGGCGACCCTGGCACCTGACCGGGGACGACTCGTCATCGTCGACCGGCCGGGCTCGGTGCAGACCGAGGTCGTCGTCGGCGCTCCAGGCCCGGACCGCTCGGTCGACGGTGGGTGGGCGCCGTACCCCGTGATCGGCTTCGTCCTCGGCGGGTCGCCCAACGCGCGGATCGACGCGGTGCTCCGGGAGGAGAAGGGCTACACCTACGGCATCCGGTCGAGCTTCCGGCCGCGACGCACCGGCGGCCTCTTCCTGACGTCTGGCTCGGTCCGGGCAGACAGCACGGCGGAGTCCGTCCGCCTGCTCGTCGAGATCCTCGAGAGTGGACGGGACGGTTTCTCCGACAAGGAGGTCCGCTCCGGTGTCGACTTCATCAGCAAGACGGCACCCGGACGGTATGCGACGGCCGATGCGGTGGCCGACGAGGCGATCAACATGGCCCTGGACGGTCGGACGACCGAGTTCACGACGGCCAACCTGCGCGACCTCGAGCAGGTCGATCAGGCGCGGGCGGACGACGCCTTCCGTCGCTTCGCTGCTGCGGCCGGCGTGGCCGGAGATGAGGCGCCGTCCGGCGCGGGTTGGACGATCGTCCTCGTGGGCGATGCGGACGCGCACCGTGCGGCGATCGAGGGGCTCGGCCTCGGGGAGGTCACGGTCGTCACCGACTGACCGTGCGTGCACTGCCTCAGTCGGTGGCTGCCGGCATCCCGATCCGGCGCAGCACCTCGTCGTGCAGGAGCCCGTTCGTCGCGACGGCGTTGCCGCTCCAGCACCCGTCGCGGCCGTCCAGTCCGGTGAACCGACCGCCGGCCTCCTCGACGATGGCGACGAGGGCGGCCATGTCGTGCACGGCGAGCTCCGGCTCTGCGGCGATGTCGACCGCCCCCTCGGCGACGAGCATGTAGGACCAGAAGTCGCCGTAGGCCCGGGTGCGCCAACAGTCGTCCATGAGGTCGAGGAAGTCGTCGCGGCGTCCGCGGACCCGCCAGCCCGACAGCGACGAGTAGGACATGGACGCGTCGCCGAGGCGGCCCACCTGCGACACGGTGAGGCGCTTCGCCGACGACAGTGAGCGACCGGTCCACGCGCCGGAGCCCACGGCGGCCCACCAGCGGCGCTGCAGTGCAGGCGCGGCCACGAGGCCCAGGACGGGTCGACCGTTGTCGACGAGGCCGATCAGCGTGGCCCACACGGGGACGCCACGCACGTAGTTCTTCGTCCCGTCGATGGGGTCGACGATCCAGCGGCGCGGACCATGTCCCGTCGTGTCGAACTCCTCGCCCTCGACGGCGTCCCGGGGCCGGGTCCGCTTGAGCTGGGTGCGGATGAGCTCCTCGGCCGCCCGGTCGGCATCGGTCACCGGTGTGAGGTCCGGCTTGCTCTCGATGACGAGGTCGGCCGAGCGGAAGCGAGACATCGTCACACGCTCGACGGCGTCGGCGAGAACGTGGGCGAGACGAAGGTCGTCGTCGTAGGAGGTCACGTGGCGGAGCCTAGCGGCCGGCCGAGCGGCGTGGCCGGGAAGGATCGCGGCTCTCCTCCAGGTCGCCGAGCGGACCGCAGTCCTGAGTATGCCGCTGGGCTGGGTTCCACTGTCCCGCAGCCCTTTCCGGGTGGGTCGGGACCCCACGGGCCATGGGCGCACTTGACATCCACCCCCCGGGGTCGGTGAGGGTGGAGGAGTCCGAGGCGTGTGCGCACTTGCCCCGCGAGGTGGTCGTAGGCGTCGACGCCGGCCCGGCCGGCGACCGCACGAAGACAGGAGATTCACCCATGCTGACCGTGACCGAGAACGCCCAGGCCGTCGTCCAGGGCCTGACCCAGAGCTCGCCCGAGGAGAGCGCGGGGCTGCGGATCGCCAGCGACAGCGGCCAGTTCGCCGTGAGTGTGGTGTCCGGGCCGCAGCCCACGGACGCGGTGCTGGTTGCCGGCGAGGCCAACGTCTACGTGGCGCAGGAGGCCGTCCCCGCGCTCGACGACCAGATACTCGACGCGGCCGAGACGCCGAACGGAGTCGGCTTCACCCTGGCACCGCAGGCCTGAGGTCCTCCCCGCGCGCCCTTCCGAGGGGTGCAGTGATCGCTCGGCCGTCGGCGTCAGTACTCGTCGGCGGCCGAGCGGCTGCGCAGCAGCCTGCGCAGGGACTCCAGCCGGGCAGGTCCCGCCGGCCCTGCGTCGCCCGCAGCCACCCACGCGTCGAGGGCGCACTCCTCCTCGTCGTGGGTGCAGCCGCGGGGGCACTCCTCGGTGCCGGTCGCGAGGTCGGGGAAGTGGTCGATGATCCGGTCGACGTCGATGTGCGCCAGCCCGAAGGACCGCACCCCTGGCGTGTCGACGACCCAGCCGCCCTCCGGAAGCCGCAGCGCGACGGCGTTCGTCGACGTGTGGCGCCCCCGGCCGGTGACGTCGTTGACGTCGCCGATGGCCCGCCGCGCACCCGGCACGAGCGCGTTGACCAAGGTGCTCTTGCCGACCCCCGAGTGCCCGACGAGCACGGTGACCCGTCCATCCAGACGCTCGCGCAGGTCGTCGATCCCGACGATCGCACCCCCTTCGCGGTGCGTGACGACGTGGTCCACCTCGAGCGGAGCGTAGGAGGAGAGGAACGGCGCCGGGTCGACGAGGTCCGCCTTGGTCAGGATGAGCAGCGGCTCGAGGCCCGCGTCGTAGGCGGCGACGAGGCAGCGGTCGACCATTCGCGGCCGCGGCTCGGGGTCCGCGAGGGCGGTCACGATGCCGAGCTGGTCGGCGTTGGCCACGATGATGCGTTCGACCGGGTCCGTGTCGTCGGCGGTGCGCCGCAGCACCGACCGGCGTTCCTCGATGCGCACGATGCGCGCGAGGGCGTCGGGGTCGCCACTGGTGTCGCCGACGAGGGCGACGTCGTCCCCGACGACGATGCGGGTGCGGCCGAGCTCGCGGGCCTTCATCGCCGTCACCACGCGCTCCGGCGCCGCCTGGCGCTTGGTGCGCACCTCGGGAACGAGGCAGGTGTAACGGCCCCGGTCGACGCCGACGACCATGGCCACCACGGCATCTGCATGCGCGGGCCGCTCCTTGGTGCGGGGCCTCGACCCCCTGCGGTTGGGGCGGACGCGGACGTCGCCCTCGTCGAGGTCCCGCCAGCTCATCGAGCGCTCTCCACTGCGGCGGCCGGGCCGGCGGGTGTCGCACCGGACGAACCGGCCGTGGTCGCCCCATCGGACAGCATGCGCGCCCACAGCCCGGGGAAGTCCGGCAGCGTCTTGGACGTCGTCTCGACGTCCTCGACGGCGACGCCGGGGACGCGCAGACCGAGGATGGCGCCCGCGGTGGCCATCCGGTGGTCGTGATAAGTGCGGAACCGGCCCCCGTGGAGTGTCGCCGGGGCGATGCGCAGGCCGTCCTCCGTCTCGGTCACGGCGCTCCCGAGCGCACCCAGCTCGGCGGTCAGGGCGGCGAGGCGGTCCGTCTCGTGGCCGCGGATGTGCGCGACGCCCCGGATCGACGTCGGGGTCGACGCCAGCGCAGCGAGGGCGGCCACGGTCGGCGTGAGCTCCGCGGCGTCGCGCAGGTCGATGTCGATGCCGAAGAGCTCGCCGCTGCCGGTCACGGTCAGCCCGTGCCGGTCGAGCCGCACGTCGGCGCCCATGGTGTCGAGGATCTCCCGCATCAGGTCGCCGGCCTGGGTCGTGTACTGCGGCCAGCCGGGAACGTGGACCGTGCCGCCCGTGACGAGGGCCGCCGCCACGAACGGGCCGGCGTTGGACAGGTCGGGCTCGATCGAGACGTCCAGTGCGTTGATCTCGGATGGCTCGACCCGCCAGGTGTCGGGCTCGGAGTCGTCGACGAGGGCGCCGGCGTCCCGCAGCGTCTCGACGGTCATCAGGATGTGTGGCTGGCTGGGGACGGGTCGGCCGTCGTGGTGGACCGTGACGCCCTCGTCGTAGCGTGCGCCGGCCAGGAGCAGCGCCGAGATGAACTGCGAGGACGCCGAGGCGTCCAACGTCACGGCCCCGCCGCGGACCGCGCCGCGACCGCGCACGGTCACCGGCAGGTAGCCGCCGGAGTCCTCCAGGTCGACCCCGAGGGCCCGGAGGGAGTCGACCACCGGGCCCATCGGCCGGACCCGCGCCTGCGGGTCCCCATCGAGCCGGACCGTCCCCTGGGCCAGGGCGGCCACGGCAGGCAGGAACCGCATCACCGTCCCGGCGAGCCCGCAGTCGATCGTCACGTCTCCCCGCAGCTGTGCGGGCGGCGTGACCAGCCAGTCGGGAACGGCGCCCGCCACGTCACCGTCGGGAGCCACGTCCTCGATGCGGACGCCCAGGGCGCGCAGGGCGTCGGCCATCAGGAGCGTGTCGCGTGAGCGCAGTGGCGCCCGGAGGCGAGAGCGGTCGCCGGCCAGCGCAGCGAGCACGAGATAGCGGTTGGTCAGCGACTTGCTGCCGGGCAGGACCACCGTCGCGTCGACGGGACGGTCAGGGGTGGGGGCCGACCAGTCCCCGGGAACCGTCGTGGGACCGGGATGGCTGGTGGGATCTGCGGTGGGGGAATGGTCGGCGGGACTCAAGTCAGCTCACGACGTCCTGGGCTCGATGGGCTAGTAGACGGGCCTCCCGGGCCGCGGCCCGCTTGGCGTGGCGCGCCTCGCGGCGCGTCGTCCGCGTGGCGTGCTGGGCTCGCCAGGCGAGCCCGGGCTTGCCGGCGGTGTCGACACTGGCCAGCAGCAGGCCACCGAGCAGGCCGACGTTCTTGAGGAACAGGCTACGGCTCTGCTCGCGCTTGTCGGCATCCGTCTCGTCCCAGAAGGCGTGCTCGATCGCCGTCGTGGGCACGACCGAGGCCGCGAGCAGCGTCGAGGCGAGGCGTGGCATCCGGCCCGTGGCGAGCAGCGCACCGCCGGCGACCAGGGTCGCGCCGTTGACGCGGACGAACAGGTCAGGATCCTCCTGCACGGCCGGTGGTGCGGAGACGGTGTCGAGCAGCTGGGCCGCCTTCTTGGCGCGCGGAGCAGGGTTGCGCAGGGCGTCGACGCCGGCGGCGACGAAGACCGAGGCGAGCAAGGGGCGGGCGATACGACGGACGATCATCGGGATTCCTCCTGAAGTGGTTTCCTACGCTATCGACATACCCAACCCGCCCGGGCCGAGCGCCCCACGGTGCGGCGCGGGGACGGGAGGGCCGGGACCGCGCTGGCCCCGGGGAGCGAGCTCAGCGGCATACGCTGAACCCCATGTGCGGGAGGTACGCCGCGAGCGCGCGGCCGGACGAGCTGGTCGAGGCGTTCGACATCGACGAGGACCACTCCGACGAACCGGGCCGCAGCATCCTGAAGAACCCGCAGCGGCCGGCGCCGGCCGAGCCGGACTGGAACATGGCGCCCTCGAAGCAGGCACTCGTCGTGCTCACGCGGCCCCACAAGGCCACCGAGGAGGCGGCTCCCGCCGAAGCGACCCGCCAGCTGCGACTGCTCACCTGGGGGCTCGTCCCCAGCTGGGCCAAGGACGTGAAGGTCGGCCAGCGGATGACCAACGCGCGTGCGGAGTCGGTCCTCGGCAAGGGCGCCTTCGCCAAGGCGGCCCTGTCCCGGCGGTGCATCGTGCCCGCCGACGGATGGTACGAGTGGCAGCCGTCGCCGACCGCCGTCGACGCCAAGGGCAAGCCGCGCAAGCAGCCCTTCTTCATCCACCGGGCCGACGGCGACAAGGTCGGCTTCGCCGGACTCTACGAGTTCTGGCGCGATCGTGACCTGCCCGATGGCCATCCCGACGCGTGGCTCACGACGTTCACCATCATCACGACGGCCGCCGACCCCGGCATGGACCGGATCCACGACCGGGAGCCCCTCGTCCTCGAGCGTGAGCAGTGGGCCCCCTGGCTGGACCCGGGCCTGCAGGACCAGGACGCAGTGCGCGAGCTGCTCGAGTTCTCCGCCCCGGGACGGTTCGAGGCCTATCCGGTCGGGCGGGCCGTCGGCGCCACCGCCAACAACGGCCCGGCCCTGCTCGACCCCGTCCCGCGCGAGGAGCTCGTCGGCGTCGTCGACCCGATGACCGGTGAGGTGATCGGGGGGTGAGCGGCGGCGGGCGCGTGGTCGAGCGGGTGCGCGACCTGCCCACCCCGGAGGGACCCGGCAGGGCGCACGTATGCCGCCCAGCTCGCTCCCGTGGGACCGTCGTCCTCGGGCACGGGGCCGGGGGAGGGCTGCACAGCCTCGACCTCACGGTCGCCCGGGAGGTCCTGGTCGCGGCCGGCTGGGCCGTCGCCGTGGTGGAGCAGCCGTGGCTCGTCGCCGGTCGTCGGATCGCCGGCCGCCCACCCACGCTCGACGCCGCGTGGGTGCCCATGGTGACCGCCCTCATGTCTGGCCGGGGGCGTCTCCCGCGGCCCCTCGTCGTCGGCGGGCGGTCCGCAGGCGCACGCGTCGCCTGCCGGACCGCGGCCGAGCTCGAGGCGGATGCCGGCCTGTTGCTCAGCTTCCCGCTCCACCTGCCGGGACGGCCGGACCGGCTCCGCGACGCCGAGCTGGCCCTGGCACCGGACCCCACCTGGCTCGTGCAGGGCACCCGCGACCCGTTCGGGAGTCCGGACGAGCTGGCGCCCTACGTGCCCCGATGGGCCGAGGTCATCGAGGTCCCGGGGGCGCACAGCTTCCCCAAGGGGGCGCGGCCGGCCCTCGTCGAGGCGCTGACCCGGATCGCTGGGCTGCTGCCGGGATGAGGGGGGAATGACGTCGAACGGCGCCGCGTTGCACGAGCATGGTGACCTGCCTGCCGGATGCGTCGGCCCGCGCGATCGCTCCGGCGACTCTCCCCCCGGGGTTAGGGTGGGAGGCAATGAGCAAGGACAAGCACACCGACCCCGCCTCGGCGATCTCCGTCGTCGACGTGCCATCTGCCGGTGCCGACGGCCCGACGGATGCCACGGGTGCAACCGTGGGCGCTGCCGTCGACGTCGCCGCCGAGACCGAGGAGGCGCGCCGGGAACGCTTCGAGCGTGAGGCGATGCCGTTGCTCGACCAGCTCTACAGCGCCGCCCTGCGCACGACGCGCAACCCGAGCGACGCCGAGGACCTGGTCCAGGAGACCTACGCAAAGGCCTACGCGGCCTTCCACCAGTACAAGCCGGGCACCAACCTCAAGGCCTGGATGTATCGGATTCTCACGAACACCTACATCAACAGCTACCGCAAGAAGCAGCGCCAGCCCCTCGAGTCCGACTCGTCCGACATCGAGGACTACCAGCTCGCCCGGGCCGAGTCGCACACCTCGTCTGGTCTCCGGTCGGCCGAGGCGGAGGCGCTCGACCACTTGCCGGACAGCGACGTCAAGCGTGCACTCCAGGAGATCCCCGAGGAGTTCCGGCTGGCGGTCTACTTCGCCGACGTCGAGGGCTACTCCTACAAGGAGATCGCGGAGATCATGGACACGCCCATCGGCACCGTGATGAGCCGGCTCCACCGGGGTCGCCGCCAGCTGCGCGAGCTGTTGACCGATTACGCCGTCGAGCGGGGCTTCGTCGCTGCCGGCGGCGCCGGAGGGAAGCGGTGATGGGCATGGGCGAGCGCGACAAGCTGTCGTCGGCGGGGCGCACCGACTGCTCCGAGGCGCTCCTGCGGGTCTACGAGTTCCTCGACGGGGAGCTCGGACCGGGGGAGTGCGCCAAGATCCAGGCTCACCTCGACGAGTGCGGACCCTGCCTGAACGAGTACAACCTCGACACCACGCTCAAGGCGCTGATCAAGCGGTCATGCAACGCCGAGCACGCGCCGGACGCGCTGCGCACGTCGATCATGACCCGCATCTCGATGACGGTCTTCCGCATCGAGGGCGGCTGACCTCGGACAGCACCACCCGGGACATCGAAAGAGCAGTTCGCGACACGCTGCGCCGGGGAAATCGAAAGAGCAGTTCGCGACACGCTGTGCTGGGGGCCACCCCGG